>JANNRO010000415.1:0-11417 GCA_031401505.1 Planctomycetia bacterium | reverse complement strand
CCCATCGTGAGGGGCCTAGCGCGGGGAGGCCGGGGGCGTCCCGCAGCGCGGCGAGACGCCCCCCGGCGAGCACAAGAAGATGGCGGAGAGGACAGGATTTGAACCTGCGATACAGTTTCCCGTATACGCGCTTTCCAAGCGCGCGCCTTCGACCACTCGGCCACCTCTCCGCGCGAAAGAGGTTGCAGAAGACTACGCGGGCTTGGCCGGTCGGCTAGCCCTGGATGAAGAGGCCGCTCGGAATCGAGCCGCCGGCGATCGAGGCCGTGAAGACGACGCACTGCGTCGCCGTCATGACGGGCGTCGCCGCGGCGAACGACGAGAACGTGCCGCCAACCGCGCCCGGGACCGTGCCGCCCTGCCGTGCGACCTGGAACATCGCTTCGCCGAAGACGGCCCAGTAGACGCCCGACGAACCGTTCGTGAGGACGGACGAGAACGCGATGCTGCCCAATCGATCGCAATGCTTGATGCCGTCGATGCCGAGCGAGGGGAAGTTCGCGGTGAAGGTCGTGTCGGACGGGTCGGGAATGGTGAACCCCTGAGCGGTGACACCGGAAAGCGTCGTCGCGTTGGGCGCGCTGAACATCGCCCGCGTCGAGGTTCCGCCACCGATGTCGGACAGGATCGGAATGCGATTGGGACCCTTCGCGGCGTCGAGCAGTCGAACATTGGTGAGGAACGCGCCCACGCCCACGCCGGAGATGGGCTCCAGGGGATAGGCCATCGTCAATTGCGAACCGAGGCCGAGGATGTTGTTTCCGAGCACCTGTCGGGTGAACACGCCGATGTCGGGCGCGGAACCGCTGAGTTCTCCCTCCCAGACGACGAACGCCGTACCGCCGCCGGTGGTTACGTGGATCGGACCGCCGGCGTAGACGTTCACGAAGGAGCGCCCACCGGGACTCGGGGGCGTATTGCCGTTCGCCGAGACGATGACACCGGCATTGCTCGCGTCGTCTTGCGCGATGATCGCGGGCGACGAGCCGCTGCTGATGTCGACCACGTACGCGATCACATCGCCGTTTGCGTCGATGCCCAGACCGTCGAAGTTCTGTCCCAGACTCCCGACGATGGGCGCGAGGTCGGCGGTCGCCGCGATCGCGATCAAGAACGTACCGAAGCGGGTCGAGGTGTAGACACCGTTGACCGAGTTGCTGCCGAATCCGATGAGGAAGACGTCGCCCTGGTCGTCGACCTGAACGAAATCGGGATCCAGCGAGGCGAGATTGCCGGGGTTGGCCAGTTGACGACTGAGCGGAAGCGCGGCCCCGAGATAGATGACGCCCGCCTTTTCGGTCGCGACGCTGTTCGAAGGGATTCGCGCCGAGACGATGCCTTCGACCGACCCGCCGACGATCGTGATGTACGCGGTGACGATCGCGCCCGTCCCGATCCCCGGGGAGATCCAGATCTTCACGAAGCCGGAAATGGCGCCCGTGCCGGGCGCGGGGACCGACTCGCCGTTCTGATAGACGCCCACCACGACGCCGTCGGGCCGACGGACGAACAGCCCCTCCGACGTCAGGCCGCCGATCACCGGCGCGACGAACGCGGTCCAGCCGCCGTCGGCGACGTCGACGAGCGTGCCGGAACCGAAGGCACCGTACGTTCCCGCCCCGGTGCCCGGAGCCGACGAGCCTTCCAGCGCGATCGCCTGCAGCGTCCCGGGGATCGTCGGCGTCGTCGTGCCGCCGGCTCCTCCGCCGCAGGCCGAGAGCGCCGCGAGGGCGAGGCCCGAGGCCAGAGACGTGATCGAGCGAAGCATCCGTGCGCGCATGCGAAGAACCTCCGTCCGGAGCGGCCGGCCGCTCGGGAACCCCGCGAGAAAGATACGTTCGATTGCGCGGCGCGCCGCGCACCCGCGCGGAGTCGGGCGCCGCGCCGTGACACGACGGTGAAACTCGCGTGACCAACGCGCGCGCCGCGCGTCTCTTCGACGGTCCGGGCCGCATTCGGCCCGATTTGTCGGAGACTCCGCATGCCTCGCTCGACGTCATTCGTTCTCGTCCTCTTCGTGCACTTGACCCTCCTCGCCCTCGTGGCGATCGCCCCACTTCCCGGGTGCGGTGGCACCGGAGGCGGCAACCTCGCGACGAGCGGGCTCGTGACGGTGAACACGACCTCGCTCGCCCATCCGATGGAGGGGGTGGCCTACGACGCGTCGATCGCGGCGTCGGGTCCGCATCCGCCGCTCACGTGGATCGTCTCGGGAGGGCGCCTCCCGGAGGGTCTCGAACTCGATTCGGCTACGGGGCGTCTATCCGGCTGGCCGCGGGTCGCGTCTCGCTCCCGCGTGGAAATCGAAGTGCGCGACGGGGCCGACGGCGCCGGAGACCGCGACGCGTCGTTTGCCGCCACCCGGCGCGCGTTCGAACTCGTCGTCGACCGCGGGCCCGTCACGATCCTGCCGTTCCCCGTGCCGCCGTCGCAATACGTCACGTCGTTCGTCCATCGCTTCGAGGCGGTGGGCGGGGACGGGCCCTACCGATTTACCCTCGCGGGAGGCGCATTGCCCGAGGGGCTCGCGCTCGAGGTCGACGGGACCCTTCATGGCGCCCCCACGTCGGCGGGCGCCCCGAGTCACCCGATCGTGCACGTAACCGACGTCCACGGCGCAATGGCGTCACGCACGTTCGAGGTGCGCGTGATCGTGCTGCCGCTCGCGATCCTGACCATCTCACTCCCCGATGCCGCGAAGGGAGCGACGTACGGCGCGACGCCGACGCTCTTCCCCGCCGGCGCAGGCGGGCCGTTTCGCTGGTCGGTCACGCCGTCGGACGCCGCACTGCCACCGGGGCTCGCCCTCGATCCGCCCACGGGACGATTTTCGGGCACGGCGACGACGGCCGGCGAATTCCCCTTCCGCCTCGAAGCAAGGGACGTGCTGGGTCAACGGGCCGTGCGTGACCTGTCGCTCCGGGTCAACCCCGGTCCCGCGTTGACGACGGTGACGCCCGGCACGCTCCCGACGACGGGCAACACCGTCGCGCTCCTGGGGCACGCGTTCGCCCCGGGCATGACGGTGGCGTTCGGCGCGGCCCTACCGGTTGTCGCGGCGTTCGTCGACTCGACGCGCGTCGACGCCAGCCCGCCCCTCCTCCCGCTCCAGTCCGGACCGGTGTCCATTCGGATCGAGAATCCCGACGGCGGCTGGCACATGCAGCCGGACGCGTTTCGCTACCCGCTGGCCGACGTAGAGTTCGTGGCGCAGGGGGTCAAGGGGGGCTCTCGTGACCATTCGCGCGGCATCGCAGCCGGCGACGTCAACGGCGACGGACTCTGCGATCTCGCGCACGTGGGCTCGCAGGGCATCGAGGTGCTCCGTCCGGTCGGCCCCTCCTACACCAATACGTGGACCACGAAGGTCGTGCGTGGCGACGGCGCCTACAACGACGTACGCTTGGCCGACGTGGACGCCGATGGCGATCTCGACCTCATCGCGTCGCGGTCGAGCACGACCGACACGATCGAAGTCTATCGCAACGACGGAGCCGGGAACTTCCCCTCCACGGCGTCGGTCGCGACGACGTATCCGCGGCCTTCGTCGTTTCACTTCCCGTTCGCGCTCGCGACGGGCGACGTCAACGGCGATGGGGTCGTGGACCTTGCGTTCACGTCGGGACGGGGCAATCAGGGGACGCTCTGGATCTACCGTGGGCTCGGCGACGGCTCGTACGTGGAGGCACACACGGCGGCCGACTCGATCTTCGAAGCGGCGGGGGGTTGTTTCGGCCCCAACTCGGTGGCGCTGGCCGACCTCGACGGCGACGGCCGTGACGACGTCGTCTTGACCGACGCCTTTCCCGCGGCGTGCGCCGCGGGACAGTTCTGTCCCCCGACGGGAACGTCCAACCTGCACCCTGGGGCCGACGACTTCGTCGCGTGGGTGGCGCTTTCGAAATCGACGGGCGTGCCCGGCCCGTGGAGCGTCGTTCGCGTCACGGGCGCGAGTGGGCGCCTCGATGGCGACAACACCGGGCTCGCGATCTACGACCATGACGGCGACGGCAGGAAAGACCTCGCCGTCATCGGTGGCTACCTGAACCAACGTGGACAGGGCGTCTCGTTCCTGACGGGCGACGGGGCGGGTCGGTTCACCGAGCGGATCACGATTCCCTGCGCCATCAACCGCCGGTTCGGGGCGCGTCTGGACGCGAACCTCGACGGCTTCGACGACCTGATCGTGGTCGGAGGCGAAGGGCTGGTGGGCGCCGCCGCCGGGCGCAGCCTCGCCGAATGCTGGCTGGGCGGGCGCTCCGAAGTGCCGGTGCGCGCCTGGGCGTCCGGCTCGGAGCAGACCAGTGGTGGCACGATCCCGGGCGCCAACCCGGGCCGTGTCGTCGTCGGAGACTTCGACGGCGACGGACTCGACGACTTCGCCGTCGACCAGTCCTTTCAGGCCAAGGAGCGCTACCCAAACGGCCAGGACGACGGCGTGGTCGAGGGGGTGGCGGTCTACCTCAATCGGAGCAGGTAACCCGTGCACCCGGCCACGACCACGCCCGCCGGACTCCGACATGCCCACGCTGCGCTCCCGCGACTCTTGACATTCGTGCGTAGTCTAATAATTATTCGATCATGATCGAATACAATAATCGGCTCTCCTACACCGAATGCCGCCGGACGCTCACCGAGCGCCTCGCCGAGCGACCGCCCGGGCGAATCCAGTTGCTGACCGGCCCGCGACAGGTCGGCAAGACGACGCTGCTGCTCGAGCTTGCAGCCCGATTGGGAGCCAAGGCGCTCTACGTCGCGGCGGACGGCCCCGAAGCCTCGCTTCCCGGCTTCTGGGAAAGGCTGTGGTCCCGCGCGGACGAGACCGCCGCCGGGCGCGGACAAGCGGTGGTACTACTCGACGAGGCCCACCTGCTTTACGACTGGGCCGTCCGGTTGAAGGCCGTCGCCGATCGCGTGCGCCGACATCGGACACCGATTCACATCGTGGCGACCGGCTCGTCGGCCCTTCGCCTCGCCGCCGGGTCGAGGGAGAGCCTCGCAGGTCGCTTCGAACGGTTGACACTATCCCATTGGTCGGCAGCGTCGATCGCCGGGGAATTCCGCATGAAGCCGGATACGGCGGCCGACTTCGTGGTTCGTCACGGCTCCTATCCCGGGGCCACGATCTTCCGAGGCGACGTGCCTCGGTTGACGGCGTACGTCCGTGACTCGATCCTCGAACCCGCGATCGGGCGCGACCTGCTCGCACTCGCCTCGGTGCGCAAGCCGGCGCTCCTCCGACAGGTCTTCACGCTGGCGGCCTCTTCGCCGGCCCAGATTCTCTCGCTGCAAAAGCTGCAGGGCAGCCTTCAGGACGCCGGGGCACTGGAGACCATCGCACACTACCTCGAGTTGTTGGAGGAGGCCTACCTCGTCGCGTCGCTTCCAAAGTTCGCCATGACGAGATTGCGGCAACGCGCCGCCCCACCCAAGCTCGTCACACTCAACAACGCGCTCCTGGCGGTCGTCGATGCCCGGGGCGCCCCCGAGCCCGACTCGGAGCCCGCTCGATTCGGCGCCTGGGTCGAAAACGCGTGCATCGCCCACGCGTGGAATGCCGGCCAGACCGTCGCCTACTGGCGCGAGGAACCGTACGAGGTCGATGCCGTCCTCGACGGCACCTGGGGCGCGTGGGCGCTCGAAGTGAAATCGGGGCGATTCACGACTCGCGAACTTTCAGGCCTGCTCGAGTTCGCGCGGCGACATCCCCGATTCCGCCCACTCGTCGCCTGCGACACCGATGCCGTTTCGACGGCGCGCCGGGCGGGCGCGCACGCGATCGCCTGGCGGGACTTTCTGATGAGCGGTCCCGCTGCTGCCGCGCCACCCCTCGGATAGCCGCCCGTCGAAGCGCACGGAGTCTTCGATGGTCGTAACGACGCGGCGCGGCCGGCGACGGTCTGGCGATGAAAGCGGGTGGCACGCGCATCCGGCATCGCTCGTCGGCACCGTCATGAGTTTGCCGGCCGCCGGCTCGCCGGAAGCGCTCGTCGACGCGTGGCTCAAGGCGTGGGCCGAAACCGACGCGGAGGGTCAGCTCGACGACCGGGCCGTCACTTGACCGTCCCGAATCGACGATCGCGGGCGCGAAACTCGGCGAGCGCCGCGGCGAGATCGTCGGGACCGACGTCGGGCCACATGCGGTCGAGGAACACCAGCTCCGCGTACGCCGACTCCCAGAGGAGGAAGTCGGACAGGCGGCGCTCGCCTCCGGGTCGCAGAAAGAGATCGACGTCGGGAACGCGAGGCCCGCCCGCCGCCGCGGCGAGCTCGCGACCGAACGCGTCGCGGTCGTACGCCCCGCCTGCCAGCTGCGCCGCCGCCGCGACGATTGCGTCGCGGGCCGAGTAGTCGACCGCGACCCGGACGAGGAGATCCGAGCAGGCGGCGGTCGTCGCCTCCGCCGCCTCGATGCCCCTTACCAGCGACGCGGGCAGGCGGTCGCGGCGCCCGATCACGACGAGGCGCACCCCCTCCTTCGCGCAACGCGGAGACTGGACGCGGAGGAAGCGGCGGATGAGTCCGAGCACTCGGCGCACCTCGCCCGAGGGTCGGCGCCAGTTGTCGGAGGAGAACGCGAACAGCGTCAGCACGCCGACGCCGAGGTTGCCGGCCGCCTCGACAACGCGACGGGCGGCGAGCGCACCCGCACGATGGCCGGCAAATCGCGGGAGCCCGCGGGCCCGTGCCCATCGACCGTTGCCATCCATCACGATCGCGACGTGCGGACGAACGGCGGGCGGGACCGTCGTCCGAGGACCGATGGCGCCCGACGTCGCGTCCGGGGTCGAAGCCGACGTGGCGACGGGGTCATCCACGGCGGATCGCGCGCACGAGCGCCTCCATTTCGAGCAGGTACCGATCGAGCGCCGCGCGGCCGGCGGCGGTCAGGTGAAAATCGGTGCGCGGGACGCGCCCCTCGAACGACTTCTCGACGGCCAGGTATCCGGCCTCTTCGAGCCGCCGCGCGTGGACCGAAAGGTTGCCGTCGGTCAATCGCAGCAGTTCCTTCAATTCGCCGAATCGCAGCGTCTCTCGCGCGGCGAGCGCACTGACGATTCCGAGCCGCACCCGTTCGTGGATCACGGGGTCGAGGCGCGAGGCCCCCACCGCCGAATCGGCGGAGCGGTCTCGCACGCGCGACGCCGTGCGCTTACCCGCCATGGCGCCGCGCCACCCGGAACCCGACGACGACGTGGAACACGCCGAACCCCGACGCGAGCCACGCGTCCGCCCACGACGCCGGCATCACGAACGCGGCGATGCCGAGCGCCATGCAGCCGGCCCCCAGCGCGGGAATCGAACGCGTCGAGAACGCCCCGGCCGACAGGACGCCAGCCCCGTACCCCGTCAACCAGACGCCGGCGGCCAGGTCGGCGACGCCCGCGCCGCGACACGCGACGGTGATCGCGAGCACCGCGAGCAGCGGCGCTCCCATGCCCAGCCACAGTTTGCGCACGGAACCCGGGACGGCGTGTCGTCGGGCCTTGCGCCGGAATGCGAGGCCGACCAGCAGGACCGAAAGGAAGCCGGCCGACGCCCACGTCGCGAGCCACGTGTCGGAGCCGGGGGATGCGCGGAGTACCCACCGAACGCTCGCCGCCGCGACGAGTGCCAGCGCTCCGACGGCCGCGAGCGCGTTTCCGGGCACCGCGGTGAAGGTCGCACGCTCCATCGTGCGGCGGATGTAGCGCAGGTCGGCCAGCGCGTCGGCGGGCGACGGCGGCGGCTCCTCGACACCGGGCACGAGCGAGTTCACGGGCGCGCGTGCGTGTGCACGATCGGATTCGCCAGGACCCGAGCGACGAGGAGAGCCCACGACCTGCGCATGCACCGCCTCCGCACCGAACGAGCGGAGAATAGCACGCGTACCGTCACGTCAAGTACTTTGTACGAAAGAGTCGTTCGAGCCGACCGCCGGCGAGGCATTGAGGTGCAACGAGATGCAACGAAAAGGGCCCGAGGCGGTGCGCCTCGGGCCCCGGGATTCGATCGACGTCGATCAGCGCAGTTCTTCGACGATCTCGGCCAACGCCGCGCGCGAGGGACGCACCCTCGACTCGGGGAGCGTTGCCAACGCCTCGGGGCCCACGTTCAGGAGGTCGTGGAAGTTGGGCTGGGTCGGGTTCACGTAGAAGAGCCCGGTCAGGAACTCGGCCTTCTCGTGCGCCTCGCGCAGCAGCGCGAGCGCCGCCGACTTGTCGCGCGGATCGAAGTCGCGCGCGAGCTTCTTGATCCGGATGTGGCCGCCGTTGGGCATGTCGACGTCGATCGCCTTGTCTTCCGGAACGTCGACCTCCTGCGCCGCCTGGTCCCACGAGGGCACGAAGCCCAGCTCGTGGATCGGGGCCTCCTTTTCGCGCCCGTAGTCGTACGACTTGGTCGAACCCGGGTGGTCGTTGAACGTCACGCAGGGGCTGATGATGTCGAGCAGCGCCAGGCCCTTGTGCGCGATCGCGGCCTTCAACAGCTGGAGCAGCTGCTTTCGATCGGCGCTGAACGAGCGCGCGACGAACCCGCAACCCATCTCGATGGCCAGCGTGCAGAGGTCGATCGCGGGCAGATCGTTGACGACGCCCGTCTTCAACTTGCTGCCGAAGTCGGCCGTCGGCGAGAACTGGCCCTTCGTCAGGCCGTAGACGCCGTTGTTCTCGACGAGATAGAGCATCGGGATGTTGCGGCGCAGGAGGTGGACGAACTGGCCCATGCCGATCGCCGCCGTGTCGCCGTCGCCCGAGACGCCGATGCCGACGAGCTGTCGGTTGGCGAGGAGCGCCCCCGTCGCGATCGCGGGCATGCGGCCGTGTACCGCGTTGAAGCCCCAGGCACGATTCAGGAAGTAGTTGGTCGTCTTCGACGAACAACCGATGCCCGACATCTTGGCGACGCGGTGCGGCTCGACGCCCATCTCCCAGAACGCGGAGACGATCGTGTTGGTGATGACGTCATGGCCGCATCCGGCGCACAGCGTCGACTTCCCGCCCTGATAGTCGGCGACGGGGAGGCCGAGGCGATTGACCTTGGGGCCGGCGGCCGGGGCGGGAACGGGGGGAACGGCAACGTCGGGGGGCGTCATGTGACTAGCGAACTCCGTTCTTCGTCGCACTCGGGGAGGTGGCCGCTTCGTGCGCCGAGATGGCGTCGGTCACGGTGCGGGCGTCGATCGGCAGCCCGTTGTAGTGGAGGACCGGGTGGAGTTTCATCGAGAGCTCGGGGAACGACATGCGCAGCATGTTGAGCATCTGCGCGTCGCGGTTCTGCTCGACGACGTAGACGCGCTCGTGCGCCGCGATGAACGTGCGCACCGACTCGGCGAACGGGAAGGCCCGAAGCCGCAGGTAGTCGGTCGACATCGCCTTCTCGGCCTTCAATTGGTCACGGCTCTCGACGATCGCCCAGTGGGTCGTGCCGAAGGCCACGATGCCGACCTTCGATCCCGTGCCCTCGATGATCGGTTGGGGCACCATCGTGGCCGCGTTCTCGAACTTGCGAGCCAGCCGGTCCATGTTGCGCACGTAGGTCGCGCCGCTCTCGGTGTAACGACCGTACTCGTCGTGGCCCGAGCCGCGCGTGAAGTACGCCGCCTTGCCCTCGCCGGGGGTGCCGGGCAGCGTGCGATAGGGGATGCCGTCGCCGTCGACGTCCTTGTAGCGGCCCCAGTCTTTCATGGCGACCACGCCGGCCTCGTCGAGCACCTTGCCGCGTGCGATCGGCTTCTCGGGGTACGGGAACGGATCGGACATCCACAGGTTCATGCCGAGGTCGAGGTCGGAGAGCACGAACACGAGACTCTGGATTTTCTCGGAGAGATCGAACGCGTCCTGCGCGAACTGGTAGGCCTCGCCGATGCCGTTGGGATAGAGGCAGACGTGCTTGCAGTCGCCGTGCGACGCGTAGGCCGTCTTCATGATGTCGCCCTGCATCGTGCGCGTGGGAAGTCCCGTCGAGGGACCCGTGCGCTGGATGTTGAAGATGACGCCCGGGATCTCGGCGTAGTAGGCGAGCCCGATGAACTCCCCCATCAGCGAGATGCCGGGACCCGCGGTCGACGTCATCGAACGCGCGCCGGCCCAGCCCGCGCCGATCACCATGCCGACCGCGGCGAGTTCGTCTTCGGCCTGGACGACGGAGAACGTCGCCTTCTGCGTCACGGGGTCGATGCGATACGCCTTCATGTAGTCGATGACGGCCTCGCACAGACTCGAACTCGGCGTGATCGGATACCACGTGACGACGGTCACGCCGGCGAACACGCAGCCGATCGCGGCCGCGGTGTTGCCGTCGACGAGCAGCTTGCCCGCCGTCGCGTTCATGCGCTCGACGCGGTACGGGTCTTTCTTGACGAGATTCGCCTTCGCGAACGTGATGCCCGCCTCGACCGCCGCACGATTCAATTCGAGCGCCTTGGGCTTCTTCGAGAACGCCTTGTGGAGTGCCTTCTGGATCTCGGCGACGTCGATCGAGAGCAGATGGGCGACGACGCCCACGTAGAGCATGTTGACGACGAGCTTGCGCAGCTTCGGATCGGGACAGACTTCCTTGACGAGTTTCTGGAACGGCACCGGGTAGAAGACGAGGTCGGTGCGGTGCTTGTCGAGGCCCAGGAACTCGTCGTAGATCACCGCGGCGCCGGCCTGCGCGGCCTTGACGTCGTCGACCGCCGTGTCGGCGTTCATGCAGACGAGGACGTCGATCTCTTTGCGGCGCGCGATGTAGCCGTGCTTGTTCGCGCGGATCGTGAACCACGTCGGCAGGCCCGCGATGTTGCTGGGGAACAGGTTTTTCCCCGAGACCGGGATGCCCATCTGGAAGATGGCCCGGAGCAGCGTGTTGTTGGCCGTCTGGCTACCCGATCCGTTGACGGTGCCGACCTGGATCGAGCACTCGTTTACGACCGGAGAACGTTCGACGGAGGGCTTCGCCGCCGGGAGGGTGGACGTCGGGGTCATGGGTTCTCGCGAGGGATCTGCGACCGTCCGCCGGGAGATCCGCAGCACTCGCTGCAGAGTGACTTGCGGGACGGATTCAGGGTCGATTCCCGGCGATTGTAGGGGAAGGGGGTGGCGTTGGCCCACGAACCGCATGAGCGACGAAACGCCCGAAGGCACCGCGACTTACGTCGATCACGGTCGATTGGACGACGGGATCCACGTCCGACGCCGGCGCGAGGTTCGCCTCGGTCGGCGCCTACGCGCGAGACGAGCCCTCGCCCGGTGAACTTCGTCGCCGCCGGGGCATCGACGTCGCGCGGAGTGCGTTGCGTACCGAGCGGAGTGTCGTGCCGAGCGCCGCGAGACGATCGACGTCGCGGGGGGAGGGGGGCACGGGGGGAGGGGGGCCACGGGCCGTACCCCCCCCCGCGTTGCGGGCCGCTCGGGGTTTCCGTGTTCCTGGGTGTGGGGGGGCGCGGGCGGGGG
>JANNRO010000414.1:0-10659 GCA_031401505.1 Planctomycetia bacterium | reverse complement strand
GAGTGGTTCGAGCAGGGCAGCAGCGCGCTGGGCGTCTTCCAGTTCCTGGTCGAATGGATGGTCGTGCTCCAGGAGGCCCAGAAACTCGGCATCCGCGTCACGACCGAAGACTACGACCGCGAGTACGCGAAGCAGGACGACGCCGTCCGGGCGCAGTTCAGAGGCGAGAAAACGCTGGCCGACCTGATCCGCGAGCAGGAGATGGCGCCCCAGGTGTTCCGCGAACGGATCGAGGATTGGATCCGCAAGGAGCGCATCGCGGAGCGCAAGATCCCGGCGCTCGCCAAAGATCCGCGGGCGCGCGTCGCCCAGGTCGAGGTGGTGATCGCGGATTCGATCAAGAAGGCGATCATCGAGAAGGACGGGCTGCCCGTCGGCCTCGTCGCGAAGGTCAACGGCGAGCCCGTGACGGTCGCGAAGTACGGCAACGAACTGCGCGTCCGCCTGGCCAAGAGCGAGATCCAACGGCATCTGGGCGAGATCTGCATCACGATGCTCATCGAACAGGAGGGACTCCCGTTCACGTCGTCCGACGTCGATCGGGAGCTCGAATTCGACCGACCGATGTGGGAGCGGATGCGCACGGAGGCGCTGACGGCGGAGAAGCGAGAACTGCCCTTCGACGGGTTCATCCAGCTCCGCTACAACGCGTCGACGGACGAGCTCCACAAGAGTCCCTACCGTCGCGGGATCTTCGCGCTGCGCCGTCGCATCCGGGAAGGCCTCGGCGAGGACGACGTGTTGAAGGCCTGGACACGGAACAGCCAGACGACCTACGGACCGAGCATCGTGGTCACCGACATCCTCGTGAGTTTCGAGATTCCCAACGCCGTCTCGCAACCGACCAAGCGCCGCACGATCGAGGAAGCCCGGCGGATCATGGCCGACTTCGCGCGGCGGCTGGCCGCGAACGAGCCCCTGAAGACGATCGAGGCCGAGATCAAGGCGCGCGGAGACAGCTCGATGCTGGTCGAGCATCGTGCCGTCATCCATCACGGCAACGACCGGCTCGTCTACGAAGCGGCGATGGCGCTGACCGACGGCCAGTGGAGCACGCCCTGGGACACGCTGTCGGCGATGCACCTCGTGCGCCGCGAGAAGTATCGCCCCGCGCCGACGTTCGACGAGGTCAAGGCCGTCGTGCGCCAGCACCTCGTCGACGAGGGGGCGCAGCTGTGGCTTCAGGACCGCATGCGCGACGACATCGTCATGCGCAAGTAGACGGCCGGCGTCAGATCGCGCCCTTCGCCATCAGGAAGCCCTTCTCGTAGATCCAGAGATCGGGCTTCGAACCGACCGCCGACTCGTAGACCTTCTTCGCCCCGCTCGCGTCGCCCGCGAATGCCTTCGACCAGAATTCGGCGCGAGCCTTGACGGCGGCCTCGATCTCGTCGGCGGAGAGTTTCTCTTCGGTCGCGAGCCAGCGGAAGAGCGCCTCGGCGACCTGAGCACGCGTCGTGCCCTCGAACGAGCCCGTCGTCAACAACTTGTGGATCGGCTCGGCGATCTCGTTCATCGAGCCGCCCTTCGTGCGCAACGGTTCAGGCAGGCCGACCCAGACACCCGCCTTCTGCCGGATCGTGCTGTAGGCCAGTCGCAACCGCGCCTCATAGCCCTTCACGTCGCTTTCGGCGCTGAAGTAGCCGGAAAGCAGCGCGATGATCGCGTGCTGGGAAAGACCGAGCACGCCGCTCGGCTTGTCGTCACCCACCGCCTTCGCCGCACTCGACCGCACGCCCCCGGAGGCGTCGTGGAAGAACGCGGGAATCCGCCCGAGCGTCTTCGCGTCGCCCGCGCTCGCGAGCGTGTCGAGGGCCTGCCGGCGCTCCACTTCGTGGACCTTCGAGTCGAGGATGGCCCGCATCGTGTCGGCGCTCTCCTTCGCCCAGTCGGGATGGCGCGACAGCAACAGCATCGCGCCGGTGCGAACGGCACGGTTGGAGTCGTTGTTGACGTCGCCCGCCCCCTGGTGCGCGAGCCCGCGGACGACGAGCGCCTTGACCGCGTCCTCGCTCATCGCCGCCCTGCATGCGTCCCCGCCCGCGTCCCAGAACTGCTGGACCACGATCTGCATGAGGCGCAACTTCGCCTCGGCGTCGTCTTCCTTGGCCGCCATCTCGACGATCGCCCGCGCGGAGTCGCAATCGCGATACCCCGCGAGCGACGCCGCGGCGTTGTGTCGGATCGTCGGTCCCGGCGCCGAGAGCATCGCCCGAACGGCCGAACGGACCTCATCGGGCATCTTGCGGTCGTAGGGATAGACGACCGGGAGGACCGCGATCGCCCTCACCCGGTCGGTTCGCGAGCCGTCCTTCAGCCACTCGAGGAGCGTCTCGTGCACCCGGTACGCCGGGTCGTCGGCGTATTGCTTCTGGAAGAAGGACTCACGGGCCAGCACCTCGATCGCGACCGTTCGCAGGTCGAGCGACGACGCCGTCAGCGCCCGCTCCACGATCGCGCGATTCTCTTTCTCGATCAACAACTGACCCACGATCGCCCGTGTGTCGCGGGGGCGATCGGTGTCGGCGAGCGCGGATTCGAGGGTCGAGACCAGCGCCGGATCGGTCTCCTCGCGCAGCCGCTTGCGAGCCTCCCTGTCGGTTCTCGCGTCGTGAATCCACGTCGACCACTGGATGGGCTTGCGCAGGAAGATCCACCCCAGCAGGGAAACGACGATCACTCCTCCGACGATGCCGAGGACGCGCTTGGCGTTCGACGGGGGCGGCTTCGTGGATTCGGACATCGGGATTCCTCGGGGCGAACGGGGTGACGCACACGCGGCGCCCCCGCCGTTCAGACGAACGGGAGGACGACCGGTGGAGAAGAGACGGAGAAGAGATACAGCAAACTCGGTGCCCGGGCAGAATCAGCCCGTAGCGTGGTCGGTCCCCGACGAACGCATGCCTACGCCGCCCCCCCCGTCTTCCTCAGCCCCCGGTCCTCGAACGATCGTGCTCCCTTCGGGGGCGCGCGGCCTGCGGCTCGACAAGGCGCTCGCCGACGCATTCCCCGAGCACTCCCGCACGGTGGTCTCGGGGTGGATCGAGGCCGGGCGGGTTCTCGTCGACGGTCGCCGTCTCGCGGGCAAGACCAAGGTCACTGGTGGGGAGACGGTCGTCGTCGACGTACCGGGGCCCGTTCCGACGGAACTCGTCCCCGAAGCGAGGGCGCTTTCGATCCTCTTCGAAGACGAGGCTCTCCTCGTCCTCGACAAACCGACGGGGCTGACCGTCCACCCCGGCAGCGGTCAGCGGGACGGCACGCTCGCGAACGCGCTGGTCCACCACCTGCGCGACCTCCCGACGATCGGCGGACACGACCGGCCGGGCATCGTCCATCGCCTCGACAAGGACACCAGCGGCGTGATGCTGATCGCGAAGACCGAGGTCGCCCATCGGACGTTGTCCCGGGCGTTCGCCGCCCGGGAAGTCCACAAGGAGTACGTCGCCGTCCTTCACGGCCGTGTCGCGGCCGATCGCGGACGCATCGAGCTTCCCATCGGCCGCTCGTCGGCGGGCCGCACGAAGATGGCGGTACGGACCGAGGGGGGGCGGCCGGCCGTCACCGACTACGCGGTCGAAGACAGGCTCCCCGTCCACACGGTGGTGCGTTGCTTCCCCGTGACCGGGCGCACGCACCAATTGCGCGTCCATTGGCTGTCTCAGGACCACCCGATCGTCGGCGACCCGGTCTATGGCTGGAGGTCGTCACCCGGCGACGACGCGGCGCCGCGGCTTTGTCTCCACGCACACCGGATCACGTTCGCGCACCCCGTGTCGGGGCGCGAACGGACGTTCGAAGCGCCATTGCCCGCCGACATCGTGGCGACGATCGAGACGCTGCGACGCGTCGAAGTCGGACGCGGTCCCGGCGCCGCGATTCGGCGGCGGGACCGGCGTCCGTAGCACACGTCGGATTCTCTACTTCTTCTTCGTGTACGCCTCGGTGACGACGAGCTTGCCGATTGGAAGTTCGATCGAGGCGACGGTTTCGATTCCGTCGCCCTTCTTCTCGATGAGCAGGCCGAACGCGCCGCCGAACGGGGTTTTCTCGAGCTTGGCCTGCATCGTCGTACCTTCGACCGTTCCCGGAATATCGAGCGGCGCGTCCATCGTGTTGCCGAACGACCACAGACGCACCGACTTGCCGTCGGCCCCGAACGACATGACGCCGAGCGCGAAGCTGTGCTCCATCTCGCTCTTGATCTCGTAGTCCTGAAGGAAGTACGCGCCGCCGACGCCCAGTCGGAACGACGAGGTGCCCTCGTGCTTGACGTTCATCCCCAACGCCGGGATGACGGTCGCACCTGAGACCGACCAGTCGCCGAGGCACAGGTCGACGAGCGCCGACTTCGGTCCCTTCTCGCGGGCGATCGGCGCCGGCGGAGCGGCCGTCGCCGCCTTCGTGTAGCGGATCGACATGACGGACTCGTCGCCCATCTTCATCTCGTACGTGTGGCAGTCGCCCGCCTTGCGCATGACTCCCGTCGCCTTGGTTCCGCCGGGACCCTCCCCGGACAGGTCGTACCCGCCGTCGACGAGCGAACCCTTCCACGGCCAGACCTGACCCTCCCCCATCGTGTCGAACCACCAGAGGTTCAAACCCTTGCCATCGGCCGCGACATACTGGACGCCCATCCCGAAGAACGCCGCGCCATCGTTCATCTCCTCGATGAGCGTCGTGCCGTCGAGCGCCAGCCGAAACGTGGACGTGCCCTTCTTGTCGCCCTCCATCGAATGGATCGCGAGGTCCCACGTGCCGACGAGGCTCTTCAGGTACTCGTTCGTGATCGCAGGCCGCGGGGTCGGCGGACCCATCTGTTCAGCGCCCGCGGGCGCGGCCGGAGACGTCGGCGCAACCGGGGCGACGGGGGCAACCGGGGCGACGGGCGGAACCGGCGCCTTCGGCGGCGGGGCCGGCGCGTCGGCGAACGACGAAACGGAGCGTGCCGTCATGCCGATCGTGGCGAGGGTGACGGCGAGTGCGAGGTGTCTGAAGGATCGCGACATGAGGAACTCCGGGACACAGGATTCGGATCGGGCGTGGGATTGTATGGATGTCGGCACCCGGTCACCGAAAACGGTCCGGTAACATCCCGCCAACCGCCAAGACACCGCGTTCGTCGTCGTACCCCCGCCCCATGTCATCTCGCACCGCCCCCCCTTCGACGACGCCACCGAACGACCGGGAGAGCCCGTCGGGCGTGCCGCTCGCGCCGTACTACGAACCGGACCCCAAGCCGACGGGCTGGAACGAGCGCGTCGGGAAACCGGGAGAACCACCCTTCGTGCGGGGCGTCCAGTCGACGATGTACCGCGGTCGGCTCTGGACCATGCGTCAGTACGCGGGCTTCTCGACCGCCGAGGAGAGCAACCGTCGCTACCGGGCGCTGCTGGCCGGCGGAACGAGCGGGTTGTCGGTCGCATTCGACCTGCCGACGCAGATCGGCTACGACCCCGACCACGCGTTCGCGGCGGGCGAAGTGGGGCGCGCGGGCGTCTCCATCGCGACGGTCGACGACGTCGAGACGCTCTTCGACGGCATCCCGCTCGACCAGGTCTCCGTGTCGATGACGATCAACTCGACGGCGATCGTCCTGCTCTCGTTCCTGCTCGCGGTCGCCAAACGACGCGGCATCGCGCCGGCTGCGCTCTCGGGCACGCTCCAGAACGACATGTTGAAGGAGTTCGCGGCGCGGGGCACCTATCGCTTTCCCGTGCGGCCGTCGATGCGGCTCGTGACCGACGTGATCGCCTATACCGCGACCGCGTGTCCCAAGTGGAATCCGATCAGCATTTCGGGCTACCACATCCGCGAGGCGGGCTCGACGGCCGTGCAGGAGGTGGCCTTCACGCTGGCCGACGGCGTGGCGTACGTCGAGGGGGCCCGAGCGCGCGGACTCGACGTCGACGCGTTCGCGCCGCGCCTCTCGTTCTTCTTCAACGCGCACAACGACCTGTTCGAGGAGGTGGCGAAGTTCCGCGCGGCGAGGCGCATCTGGTCGCGCGTGATGCGCGATCGCTTCGGCGCGAAGGACCCGAAGAGCCTCGCGCTGCGCTTCCATACGCAGACCGCGGGATCGACGCTCCAGGCTCAGCAGGTGGACGTCAACGTCGTGCGCGTGACCGTGCAGGCGCTCGCCGCCGTGCTCGGCGGCACGCAGTCGCTCCACACCAACGGCAAGGACGAGGCGCTCGCGCTCCCGACGGAGGCGTCGGCGATCCTGGCGTTGCGCACGCAGCAGGTGCTGGCCCACGAGAGCGGCGTCGTCAACGTCGTCGATCCGCTCGGCGGCGCGCCCTACGTCGAGGCGCTGACCGACGCGGTCGACCGCGAGGCGTCGGCGCTGATGGAACGCATCGACGCGATGGGCGGGGCCGTCGCCTCGATCGAGCAGGGCTTCTACCAGCGCGAGATCGAGAAGAGCGCCTACGACGCGCAACGTCGCATCGAGTCGGGGGAGGACGTGATCGTCGGGCTCAATCGATACGCGACCGGCGGCCCCGCGGAACCCGCGCCGTTCGTGCTCGACCCCGAGACCGAGCGGCGTGCGGTCGAACGCGTTCGCCATGCCCGTGCGGCGCGTGACGATCGCGCGACGAAGGCGACGCTCGACTCGCTCCTCGCGGCGTCGGGCACCAACGAAAATCTGGTCCCGCGCGTGCTCGCCTGCGTCGAGGCGAAGGCGACGCTCGGCGAGGTGATGCAGATTCTCGAGACCCGCTTCGGCGTCTATCGAGCATAGAAGGCCTAAGCAGGTCCGAGTAAGTTCCTGCACCCCGGCCGTGCGCCGGGACCTCTGAATACCGGCGTTCTACTGCGTCTTCCGTCAGTGGCGGCGCACGAACTTAGTCGGGGCTGCTTAGCCGCCCGCTTCCGACTCCCTCGCTCGTCGGCGAGAGTAGCCTCGTGAACGACATGCCCAACGACCGAGAGCCCCCGACGTCGGACGTGGGCCCCGCCCGCCGATCGGAGGACGGCCCGCGCTTCGAGGTGGTCACCGAGCGGCCCTTCCAGAAACTGCGGCGGCTGGAACAGGAGGGGAACCTCGCGCGATGGGACTTCTTCGGCCGCCTGCGCGCGAGCACCCGGTCCGAGACGGTGACGACCGTCCTCCTCGCGGCGAACTGCGCCGTCTTCGCGGCGATGGTCTCGTGGGGCGTCGGCGTCTTCGACCCGACGCCCGACGAACTCTTGAGGTGGGGCGCGCTGAGTCCCCTCCTGATCCGCGACGGGTCGCCGTGGCGGCTCCTGACGGCCTGTTTCCTCCACGTCGGGTTGATTCATCTCGCCGTGAACATGTTCAGCCTCTGGTCGCTGCGCTTCGTCGAGCACTGGTTCGGGCACTTCTCCTTCGCCGTGCTCTACGTCGCGTCGGGACTATTCGGCAGCCTCGCGAGCACGGCCTTCGGCGATCCACTCGTCGTGGGCGCGGGCGCCTCGGGCGCGATCTTCGGCGTCTTCGGCGCCGTGCTCGGCGCCGCGCTGCGCTGGAAGCGCCTCGGCGTCGATTCGCGCGTGACCGGTCCGATTCTCAAGGGGGTCTTCCAGACGATCGTCCTCAATGCCGTGATCGCGGCGAGCCTCAGAAACCTCGACCATTTCGCGCATGCGGGCGGCTTCGCTTCGGGCATCGTGCTCGGCTATGTGCTGGCGCATGCGCCCACGCCAGCGGGCGTCGCAGGCCGCCGACGGCGCGGGTACACGGTCGCGCTCCTCGCCTGCGTCGTGATCGCCGCGCTGGTCCTCGCGCTTCGCCGACCGGGGCTCGCGGCGGCCGCCGAGCGCGTCGATGCAATGAGCGCGACCGACGCGGAAGCGGGCCTGGGGTGGCCGCCGCCGCGCATCGGTCCGCCCGACGAGAAGCTCACCGTCGAAGAGCGCAAGGCCGCCTACCTGGAACGGCTGAAGACGGAGATCATCCCGGCGCTGCGTGCCCGCGAAGCCGAACTCCATCGCCTCCGTGCGGAGTATCCGGAATTGAAGCGGGCGATCGATGCGGAGTTGTTGCGCTACCGACTGATGGGCATGCGCCTGCGAATCATCGCCCCCGTGCGACGACCCGATTCCGACCCGCCCGTGGCACCGAAGTAGCCGGTCCGTCCGGGTCCTCGCGCCCGGCCCGCTCCCCGCTATCCTCGGTCGCATGCTGGAACGCGTCGATCACATCGGCATCGCGGTCGAAAACCTCGAGGCTTCGAAACGCCTCTACGGCGAGGTCTTCGGGTTGAAACTCGTCTTCGAGGAAGAGGTACCGACCGAGCGCGTGCGCGTCGCGGCCTATGACGGCGGCGGGATACGCATCGAGTTGCTCGAATCCACCTCGCCCGACGGTCCGATCGGAAGGCACATCGCGGCGCGCGGCCCCGGCATCCATCACGTCTGCTATCGCGTGGACGACATCCGAAAGACGCTGACCGAACTCGCGGCCGACGGCGTGCGGTTGATCGACACGTCACCGCGACCGGGCGCCGGCGGCTGTCAGGTGGCGTTCGTCCATCCGAAGGGCGCGGGCGGCGTGCTCGTGGAATTGTCCCAGCATCCGCCGGGCGGCGTCCGACACGCGCACTGACCCCGAGGTTACTCGAGTCCGAGGCGCGCGAGCGCGTGCGCCTTCAAATCGGCGAGCGAGCGCACGGACGCCGCGGCGTGCGGGTCTTGCGATACGAGGAGGGGACCGTCGTCCGCGTCGAGGGCCGCAAGCCCGTGGCTGCCCTTGACGAGGCCCGGGTCGAGCGGCACGACGTCCATCCGGTAGCGAAAGCCCAGCTTCTTCGCCGCGAGTCGTCGCGCCATCCGAAACGCCGGGAAGGCGATCTCGGGATCGACGAAGAGTTCGCACGGGTCGTAGCCCGGCTTGCGGTGAATATCGACGGTGCGGGCGAAATCGGGCGCACGGCGATCGTCCAACCAGTACGGATAGGCGAACCACGCGTCGGGCTTGGAGAGCGCGACCAAATCCCCCGCGCGGGGATGATCGAGTCCGATCTCAGCTCGCTCGGCGCCCTCGAACGTGCGCTCGACGCCCGGCAGCGCGAGGAGCACCTCGCGTGCCTTCGCCCGCGCGCCGGCGTCCTTCGCCACGACGTGCGCCACCTGGTGATCGCACACGGCGAACGCGCGACTCTCGAACGTCTCGAGCATCTCGCCGTAGGGACCGTCGCGCACGGCCAGGAGCCCGGCGCGTCGCAGCGCGCGATTGGGGGTCTCGCATCGCGAGACGGCCGTGATGCCGTACTCGGAGAACGCCGTGACCTCGGCGCCGATCGTGTGCGCCGCGTCGATGACCGTCTTCGCCGCGGCGTCGACCTCGGCGACGCGGGCCGCGACGCCCGGGTGGTCGGGGCCGACGCGCTGCAGGTCGTAGTCGAGGTGCGGGAGGTAGACGAACGTGAAGTCGGGCCGCTTCGACCGCAGGACCGAGGCCGCGGCGGCGGCGATCCAGTTCGTGGACGCGAGTCCCGCCCGCGGACCCCAGAAGGCCGGAAAGGGGAACGCACCCAGCTCCGATTCGAGGGCGGGGCACACGTCCGACGGCCGCCCCGTGATCCCGAACGCCTTGGAACCGTCGCTCCCGTAGTGAGGCTTGGGCGTGACCGCGATGTCGACGTCGGCACCCTGCGCGAACCAGCCGAAAATCTTGGCGGCCGAGAACGGCACGCCGCGGGCCGCGGCGACACGGCGTGCGGCGGCGTAGACCGGCTCCCCCGACATCAGCGCGTTGCTCTGGAGCCAGAAGCGGACTTCGCTCGTGTCGCGGTGAAACCACCCGTTCCCGACGATGCCGTGGCCCGAAGGAGGCAACCCGGTCAGCGCCGTCGCCTGGGCGGAGAGCGTGACGGACGGAACGACGCCTCGGAGCGGTCCGGTCGACCCGCCGGCGGCGAGAGCCGAGAGGGTCGGCGCGTGCGCAAGCAGGCGGGGCGTCAGCCCGACGACGTCGATCCAGACGATCTTGCGGGCGATTCCGGGCACCCGACCATCGTACGGGACCGGCGTCGGCCTCCGCGGTCTGCTTCAATCGCGGGATCACTCGTGGAGCCCGCCTCATGAAGCGTTCGATCGCCCTCGTCCTCTCCGTCGCGCCCGCGCTGGCGTGCGTCGCGTCCCTCCTTTCAGCGCGCCGCGTCGACGCCGCTCCCGACCCCGCGGCGGCCGTCGTCTCCTACAAGTCGGGAGACGTCGATTGCGAAGGGCTCGTCGCGGCGCCCGCGGGGGCCGGACGCAAGTCCGCGGTGCTGGTCGTCCACGACTGGATGGGCGTGTCGCCCTTCGTGAAGGCGAAGGTCGAACAGTTGGCCGGGATGGGCTACGTCGCCTTCGGCGCCGACGTCTACGGGAAGGGCGTGCGCCCCGCGAACGGCGGCGAAGCCGGAAAGCAGGCCGGCAAGTACAAGGGCGACCGGGCGCTGTTTCGCGCGCGGCTCGTCGCGGCCCTCGACACGCTGGTCAAGCGCGACGACGTGGACCCGAAGCGGATCGTGGCGGTCGGGTACTGCTTCGGCGGGACGGGGGTGCTCGAGTTGGCACGCAGCGGGGCCGACATCGCGGGTGTGATCTCGTTCCACGGAGGGCTTTCGAGCCCGACGCCCGAGGACGCCAAGAACATCAAGGCGAAGGTTCTCGTGCTTCACGGCGCGGACGATCCGTACGTGAAGG
>JANNRO010000413.1:0-2944 GCA_031401505.1 Planctomycetia bacterium | reverse complement strand
GCCCGTCCCCGATTCGGTGCGCGCGGCCTATGGCGGGGTCGACCTCTCGTTCGGGCCTGGCTACCTGCTCCCCAAACTCCTCGATCCGCGCGTGTTGTTCCATGTGGCGCCCGCGGTGGCGGAAGCGGCGATCAAGGACGGGGTGTCCCGCGTGACCCACCTCGACCGGGGTGCGTACGACGACGAACTGTGGCGAAGGATGGGCGGCGGCGGGGGCTGAGAGCGGCGGCCTTCGGCACGACCGGCGCTCGGATCGGTCCGCACGGACGACCGAGGGACTACACTCACCGAGCGCCCCGTGGGCGCCGAATCCCGCCCGGTCCCTTCGTCAATTCGGAACCCTTCGATGCGCCGACTCGTCGCCGTGCTCGCCGTCGTGCCCGCTTCGCTCGTTCTTTCCGTGGTCTCGAAGGGATCCGGGAATTCCGCCGAAGCGAAGCCGGAGTACGCGAAAAAAGAGGGAAGAGAGTGCGCCTATTGCCACAAGAACCCCAAGGGTGCGGGGCCGTTGAACGACATGGGCGACGTCTACAAGAAGAACAAGCACAGCTTCCCGCCCGAGCCCAAGGGCTTCGGCGAGGGCGGCGCGTTCTCGAACGAGGCGAACGCGAAACTCTTCGAATTCGTGAAGAAGGCGATCGAATTCGGCCACTTCCCCGAGACGTTCAAGCGCCTCACCGAGTTGAAGGCGAAGGAGAAGAAGCCGGCCGGCGCACAGTTGCTGGTGAATACCGAACGGCAGACCGACGCGAAGGGCGCCGAGTTGGCGCGGCTCGCCCGCGATGCCGTTCAAGGGGGACGGGTTCCGGAGGCCGCCGAGGCGTTGATACGTGCCGAAACGGAGTTCAAGGGTCGCGAGGCCGCGAAAGACGTCGTCAAGGTACGGGTCGAGTTCGCGAAACTCGTCGGCGCCAAGGAGGCTGACACGGCGGCGCGCCTCGTCGAGTCGCAGCGCATGCTGTGGCTCGACGCGCAGATGCGCGAGGCCGAGGCTCGGAAGTCGGAAGCGATCAAGGCGCTCACCGACCTCTGCACGAAGCATCCCGATGGGCCATTCACCGCCGACGCAAAGAAAAAACTTCAGGACCTCGGCGGAATCATTCCGGCACCACCGGCGATGGGCCCATAGGGGGCGATTTCCCGACGCAGCCGACCGCGGGGTCCGGTGTAGGCGTCTGTTCGGCTCATTCTTGGGGAAAGCGAGGGTGCCGGTCAGGACGTGCGCCCGGGCACCCGATTCTGTATGCTGCCCGGCATGGGAGGGCTGGACGACGAGTCCGCTCCTCTCGGTATGGGTCAACAACCAGGAGGTTCCGGAATGCGTCGTCTTCTTTCGTTCGTTGCCGTCGCCGTCGTCGGCATCACGTTCACTGCTTGTTCGTCGTGCTGCGACGATCCCTGTAAGCCGAAGTGCTGCCCGCCGCCGAAGCCGGCCTGCAGCCCGTGCGCGAAGCCGGCCTGTGCGCCGAAGCCCTGCTGCGCGAAGCCGAACTGCGGCTGCCGGCGCTAAGGTCAGTTTTTCGCGGGGATCGGTCTTCGGCGACGTCAAAGTCGCTGACGGGCCGATCCCCTTCTCGTTTCGCGGCCGTCGCGACGGCTGACCGGCCTCGTTGATCTCCGGCTCGACACCCGGAACGACGGGGTGCCTGCGTCGGTCGGACGTCGGCTCGCCGTCCTGCGCCCTTCGGCGGTGACACGCCGCTGACAGAATTCGTTTCTGCTCGGCGGTGACCGTGGCGCCGTTCGCGCGGTCGCGCAAGACGATTGAGTTCGGGTTTCGAGTCGTCGGTGGGCGGTCCACTAGGTTGCCGACGGCCGGTAGCTGGCTCCGGTTGCGAGTTCGAACGGGTTTTCGCTTCGCCTATTTCGGGAGTCCGATCCATGCGTGCACTGATCGCCGGAATCGTCATCGGCTCGATCGCCTCCGCCTGCACCCAGGGAACCCGCGGCGGGTCGGCCCGCTACTCGGCCGAGGCATACGCTGCGCCGGCCCCGGTCGTGCGGCGCAGTGCTCCGGTGTGGCCGTCGGCGCCGACTCCGAGCGCCGTGGCCGCGGCACCCGCCCCGTCGCCGTACGCACCGCGCACCGTCGCTCCGCAGCCGATCGTCGTTTCGAGCCGCTCCGACGTGCGGTCTGCGCCCTTTGACGCGGCGAGCGACAATTCAGGCGTCTACCAGTCGGCGCCGTTGCCGGCCCCGCGGTCGCGCTCCGCGTCGGAAATCGCCGCCCGTTTGCGTCCGATCAACGCGACCTGTCCGGTCATGCTCGGCTCGCCCGTCGATCCGAGCGTCACGACGTCGTTCAACGGCCGCGTCGTCGCCTTCGCCGATCTGTCGAGCCGCACGAAGTGGCTCAGCGATCCGGGCCGCTATTCGCAGAATGTTCCCGGGGTGGGTGGCTTCGGTTCGGCCAGCGACGGCCCGGTTTTCGCCACGTCGTCTCCGAGTTCGACGATGTCGTCGCCGTCGTACGTGATGCCTGCGGCGCCTCGGGTCTCCGCGCCCCTCGCGGCGCCCGAACTGCCTTCCTTCGCGATGCCCGCCGCGCCTCCGCCTCCCGCACCCCTTCCGGTCGCCGCGCGGGCTCCCTACGTCCCCGCACCGGTGATCGTTCCGGCCGCGCCGCCCGCTCCCGCTCCCGTTGCGCCGTCGTCGGCTTCGGCCGACGCCGACGCCGGTGGCACATGCACCGACGGCGATTGCCCGGGCGGCAACTGCAAGCTGCCTCCGCGTCGGAAGTAGGCATTCGCCCCGCCCGACGACCGGCTGCCGCTCGCGGCACGGCGTCGGCTGATGCGCTCGGCGAGTTCGCGTCCGAAAAGCGCGTTGCGGCGCTTCGTCGCGCGCTCCTCAAGCACTACGACGCCCATCCGCGTCCGATGCCCTGGCGCGGCGAGACCGATCCGTATCGGATCTGGATCTCCGAGGTGATGCTCCAGCAGAC
>JANNRO010000412.1:0-13076 GCA_031401505.1 Planctomycetia bacterium | reverse complement strand
CGGGAGAGTCACAGGTGCTCGCGCTCTCGAAAAAAGGAGACCGGGGCGGTGGCAATCGTCGACGACCTGGCGGCACGGCGGTGTGCGAAGGCGATGGGAATCGCCTCTCGCGGCACGCTCGGCGTCATCCTGATCGCCCGCCGGCGGGGGCTCATTCCGTCGGCCCGCGCCATCGTCGATGAACTGCGCCGATCCGGGATGCGACTGGCGAACGACGTGATGGATCGGGCGTTGCGCGAAGTCGGCGAGTGACTCCGCACCGTGACGCCGCCCGGACGGCGGCGAGTCGCCGATTGGGTACCATCCGAAGGTGCCCGCGACGACCGCCGCGAGGTGGTCCCGAGGAGTTGACCGATGGAACCGCCGGCCGAGGCCAAGACGTTCTGCGCCCGATGCGGGCGCTTCCATCCCGCGACGCTGGCGTCCTGTCCCCGCTGCCCTCCCTCCGACGACGGCAACCGCGGCAATCACTGCCCCCGATGCGATGTCGGGCTCGCCTCGCTGGTCAAGAACGGCGTCACGATCGATTCATGCGCTCGGTGCCGTGGGCTCTGGTTCGACGGCGGCGAACTCGAGCGGGCGCTCGACGTGACGACGAAAGGGAAGACGGCCGAGGAGGTCGAGGAACTTCGCGACGATCTGCCCCGGCGCGCATCGCCCATCGAGCGCGGGTCGCTCGCGTGCGTCCGGTGCCGCGAGGCGATGGAGCGGCGTCAGATCGTTCCGAAGATGGGTGTCGTCGTCGACGTGTGTCCGACGCACGGCATCTGGTTCGATGGCGGCGAGTGGGAACAGTTCGGCGCACTCGTCCGCGCGGGTGCTCTGGAGGTCCTGCGTCAGGACAAGGCCCTGACGCGCCCGAAGCGGCCGCGGGGTTGGAGAGACACGCCCGCCGGCCACTCGTACGCCGCCGAACGCCGCGGGCGTCTCTTCCACGTCAACGACGATCCGTACATCTACCTCGACGTGTTCGATTCTCTCTGGCCCTGACGGCTCTGGACCCATCTCGGCCTATCGAGGAATCAGGCCCCCTCGAAAATTTCGCGGCCCGTGCGCGCGGGTTCGGGCCAGGGCGTGTCGGTCGCGGGACAAGTGTCGAGCAGGAGCGAGCGCCGACCCTTCCCGATCCGCTCGGCCGGCGCGCGGACGACGAGAATGCCGATCAGAAGCAGGCCCAGCGGACCGAGGAGCAACCCCACCACCGCCGTCACGCGCGCCCCGCGCGCCGTCGCGCAGTGAACGCGCCCGATGCGCCACGCGAAGGCGGCGCAAAGAGCCGCGAGCAGCACGTTGGCGGCAAGCACGATCGGACGGCGCTGTGCGGCCAACACCGGGTCGCGCCACCACCACGTCGAGCCGCTCTCGCCATCGATAGGCGCGCCGGAGAGGAACGAAGTCGCACTCAGCGGGAGCGGACGCAGCACCGCCGGCGCGCACGCCAACGCCGCGAGCACGTGCTGAGAGACCCCCGTCGGATGCCACGTCAGATCCTGCGTGATCAGCGGTTGTCCGAGGGTTTGATGACGGAGGCGTGTTCGGGCCGAGAGGGGGTCGCCGGTATCGAGCTTGCTGAAGGCGGTGAGTTCCCATGAAGTTCGCTCGGGCCCGAGCAGTGTGTCGCGGGGCGCGCTACGGAGTTCGCAAATGGCCCCACCCTCTTCTGCATCCACGGCGACGTCGGACCAGACGGTTCCCGCCAGATCGACGACGAGGATGCGCCCACGTGGCGCGATCAGCAGGGGACGTTCGTTACCGGGCACTTCACCCGTCGAAGCCGGTCGCAGGGGAATCTCTCGGACCTTCATGTCGACCACGAGCGCGCCCGTCCCGTCGTGAAGCGTGAGTTCGACCAGCGTCGAAGCGTCGGCGTCCAGCATCCAATGCGGTTCGCGCCAGGATTGGCGGTCGTCGGATGAGCGCGAAATGCCAACCAGACGGCCGAAACGATTCTCACCGGATGGCGGCAACTCGGTCGACGTGCCCTTCGGTCCTGCGACGAGCCTCACGTCACCCCCACCGTCCCGCGCTACGAACCGTCCGGACTCGAAACGCCATGCCAGTTCCGGCGGAGGGAGTCGAGAAGTCGGCAGCCCGCCCAGACCGGAAGCGAGGACGGCGAGGTACCCCCTCCATTCGTCGTCCAGCCTGCGCGCGACACGCTCGGCGTCGCTCAACCCGGATCCGTACGGCGGCCATTTGGACCCGTACGGCGGAACGAACGCCGGGTGTTCGAACGTCTCGTCGACTCCGTGTGCCCGACCCATCAAGAAGTACGCGGAGACCTTCAACTTGTTGAATCGATGGCCGAGCAAGCCGAGCGGGTCGAGAAGGTCTCCCGCCTCGATCCTGGAACCGCCTGCGTTCCAGACAACGACCGTTCCGCGTGAGTGAACACCATCTCCCCGCCGCCACGTCCAGAAGATCGTGTCGCCGGTGCGCGTGATCGCGGGCCGGGGAAACGACGCCCACACGAGGTCGATGGCGCCGAGTCGCGCCCACGCGAGTGCCTCGAGGAAGCAGAGTGCGAGTAGGAGCGAGACGAGAACTGAACGGATGAGACGACGAATGGTCATCGGCGGTCCCCCGCGAGGTCGAGCACTGATAGGGAAGAAAGAACGACGACAAGCACCATCGCGGCGGCGCCCGCAAAGGAAACCGATGGGCACCTCGCGATCAACGACCATCCGCCGAACGAGAGCGCGGCGGCGACGAGCATCGCCGTCGCAACCCGACGACGCGATGCAGCGAACCGTACAAGCGCCCAACCGCCGAGGAGAAGGGAGAGCCCCAGCCATACGCCCCGCGCGTCCAAGATGACGCCCCCGAAATAGCCCGCGTTCGATGCGCCCCAATCGCGCGGCGGCCCGAACCATGCATAGCCGACCCGGGCCGCCCGCATCCGTTCCGCCTGGCGTTCGGCGAGCCAGACGTCGACGAGACTCGAAGCCGCCGCGGCGACCACGCCGACAGCGCAGATCGTCGCCCCCGCCAACGATCGAGCAACGTGGATGCGCAGCGTCCCGATCGGCCGATGAAGCAGAAAGCCGTCGTCGCGGCGACGGCGATCGAGAAGCCCCTGAAAGAGCCCGACGCCGCCACCGATCATCGCCAACGCCATCATCGACTCCTCCCGCAATCCCTCTTCCGGCAGCTGCGAACCGACCACCGCCATCGCGACGATGGCCGCCAGCCCGACGATGAGAAGTTCGCGCAGTTCACGCCACCAGATGGCTCTCATGACACGACCTCCTCGGTCGTCGTGTAGTCCACGAACAGGTCCTCGAGTGAGAGCGGCTCCGACGACACGACCTCGGCCCCGTGCTCCCGGAGTGCCGCGCGTACGGCCCCCTCGTCGCCCGAGACCGTCGCGGCCCATCTCCCTTGGCGCCGCCGAGCTCGGATGAGCCCCGCCAGCGCCGGCGCCGTCTCCGGCGTCGCCCCGGCGAACTCGAGCGCGTACCGCCGCACACGGCGCTGAATCTCGTCGAGCGGCGCGTTGATGCGCAACACCCCGTGATCGAGCAACGCCACCCGATCGGCGACGCGCTCGACATCGGTCAGCACGTGGCTCGTGAAGAGCAGCGTGCGCCCCTCCTCCTGGATCAGATCGATCATGACCTCCAGGAACTCGCGCCGCGCGACGGTGTCGAGGCCGAGCGCCGGATCGTCGAGGACCACGAGTTCGGGTCGCGGTGCCAACGCCACGGAGAGCGCCAACTGCGCCCGCATGCCCCGCGAGAGTTGGAACACCCGCCGCTTCTCGGGCAGTTGGAATCGAGTGAGCCAGCGTCGGCACAACTCGCGGTCGAACGTCGGAAACGTCGCCGCCTGGAACGCGATGACGTCGCGCACGCGCATCCACGAGGGCAGCGGGTGCCCCTCCCCCACGTACGCAACGCGCCCGCGCATCGGCGGCGGGAGCAGGAGCGCGTCGTGTCCCAACACGCGCACGCGACCTCGCGTCGGCGCGAGCAGCCCGAGCAGCGCCCGGATGGCGGTCGTCTTGCCCGCGCCATTGCGCCCGAGCAGCGCGAACACGCTTCCCGTCGGCACCGCAAACGACACGCTGTCGAGCGCTCGCATCGCTCCGTAACAGCAGGTCACCCGCTCGAAGCGGATCGGTTCGTCCCCGTTGATCATTTCCCGTCCTCCTCACCGAAGTGCAACCGCTCGATCACGTCCTCGAACACCCTCTTCGCCTCCGCACGGCTCGTACCCCAGTGAACGGCCGCCGTCAGGCTTCCCTCGAGCGCCTCGAGGAGCCTGCGTCGTCGTTCCTCTTTCGAGAGCGTCGGGCGACGTTCGGCCACGAACGTGCCGGTCCCCTTCCGGCTCACCGTGACCCCCTCGGACTCGAGTTCCCGGAACGCCTTCGCGATCGTGTTCGGGTTGATCACGAGGTCCTGGGCCAGCTCGCGCACCGACGGGAGCCGGTCCCCCGCCTTCATCGCCCCCGTGGCGACCGCCCGCTTGACGGCGTCGACGAGTTGCTGGAACAGCGGCTCGCCTCGGGAGGGGTCGACGGCGAAGAGCGACATGGGGCGAGGCGAAATCCTAGTGTACTAGTCCACATAGTACACATGCGTCGGTCTGCGTCAAGCACCGTGTCGGACGCCGGTCCCGCTGCACAACCACACGGCGAGCCCGAGTGTCACCGCGGCGAGGAAGAGCCACTGGAGGGCGCCCGCCGCGATCGGCCGCCATCCGGCGTCCTTCAAATCCTTGAATCCGGTCTGAAGCCCGACCCCGGCCATGCCGACGCACAGCAACCAGAGGTCGACGCGGACGATGAAGGCGACGACATCCTTCGGGAGCCAACCGGTCGAGTGGATGGCCGCAAACACGACGAAGAGCACGAGGAACCACGGCACGGGCGCGACCTTCGCCTCGCCCGCGTCGCGGTGCTTGCGGCGCAGCGACCAGCCGAGGTAGATCACGACCGGCGCCAGGAGACTGATTCTCGCGAGTTTGACGACCGTCGCGACGCGCAACGCCTCGCGGCCGACCGCATCGCCCGCCGCGACCACCTGCGCCATCTCGTGAAGGCTCGCCCCGTCCCAGACTCCGTACACGAACTCGCCGATCCCGAGCGCGTGCGGAACCAGCGGATAAAGCAGGATGCCGATCGTCCCGAGGAGCGTGATCACGCCGAGTGCCAGCGCGGAATCGCGCTTCTCGCCTTGGACGACCGTGTCCGCCGCGACGACGGCCGACGCCCCGCAGATCGCCCCGCCGACCCCGAGCAGGAGCCCCATCTTCTCCGGGACGCCGAGCCGCCGCGCCACCCACCATCCGAACGGAAGGGCGGCGACGGTCCCGATGACCACGACGGCCAACGCCGACCCGCCGATCGAAATCAACTCGGTCACGCTCAGCCGAAACCCGAGCCCCGCGACGGCCCATCGCAGGATCGGTCGCTGCGCGAAGCGCACGCCGGGGAGCACGATCGCCGGCACGGGAAGCGCCGATTTCCACGCCATCCCGAGCAGGATGACGATCAGCAGCGCGCTCCAGTGGAGCGTGTGCTTGACCCACGGCACGAGGGCGAGCAGGAACGCGGCGCCACCTAGCGCCGCGGCGAAGAGCACGCCCGGCACGAGGTCCTTCGGGCTCGCGGCGGGGGCGGGCGTCGCGGCGCTCGACATGACGGCCGAGCGTATCGGACGAACGATGCCCGGGACCGGCATTTTCGGGGGATCGCGCGGCGCCGATTCGGTACCTTTCGCTGTTCCACCCGGATCCACCCGGATCCACCCGGAGCGTTGACCGCACCGTGAAGACGTCCCCCGATTTCATGCGCCGCGCGCATCGCCCGGCGTGAAGCACGTCCTCGTCGTCTTCGGCACGCGCCCCGAGGCCATCAAGATGGCGCCGGTCGTCGCGGCGTTGCGCGCGCGCTCCGACGCGCTGCGCACGACCGTCTGCGTCACGGCCCAGCACCGCGAGATGCTCGATCAGGTGCTGTCGCTGTTCGGCATCGTGCCCGACTTCGACCTCGCGTTGATGAAGCCCGGGCAGACGCTCTCGGAGCTGACGACCGCCGTGCTGACGACGGTGGACGGCATCCTGAAGCAACTCCAACCCGACGTCGTCCTGGTTCACGGCGACACGACGACCGCGATGGCGACGGCGCTCGCGGCCTTCTACCGCCAGATCCCGGTCGGTCACGTCGAGGCGGGCCTTCGCTCGGGCCGCATGGACGCCCCGTTCCCTGAAGAAATGAACCGGGTCGTCATCGACCGCATCGCGACGCACCTCTTCGCGCCGACGCCCGGGGCGGCGGCGAACCTGCGCGCCGAGGGCGTCGACGAGCGCAAGGTGACGGTCACGGGCAATACCGCGATCGACGCACTCCTCCAGGTGAGGCGGCGCGTCGCCACGATCGACGTCGCGGTCAGGGCGAAGATCGGCGATCGAGGGCGCCTCGTGCTGGTCACGGCCCATCGGCGCGAAGCGTTCGGCAAGCCCTTCCTCGAACTGCTCGCGGGCCTCGAAGCCGTCGCGCGCGCCCACCCCGACGTGACGTTCGTGTATCCGGTCCACTTGAACCCGAACGTGAAAGGTCCGGCGCTCGAGAGACTGACCGCGCCCAACGTGCTGATGGTCGATCCCGTCGACTACGCGTCGCTCGTCTGGTTGCTCGACCGGGCCGAGATCGTCTTGACCGACTCCGGCGGCATTCAGGAAGAGGCGCCCGCGCTCGGCAAGCCCGTGCTCGTGCTGCGCGACGTGACCGAACGCCCCGAACTGATCGAAGCGGGCGCGGGCATCCTCGTCGGCACCAACGCCGCGAAGATCGAGTTCGAGGCGACGAGGCTCCTCTCCGACGCCGCGCACCGTCGCGCGATGGGCCGTCCGCGGGCGCTCTTCGGCGACGGTCGCGCGGCGACGCGCATCGCGGCGCGGCTCTCGGGCGAAGCCGTGCGCGCCTGGGTTCCGTCCAACGACGCGCCGGGCGCACCGTCGGTCACGGCGTCGCTCGCCCCTCCCGGCCCGACCCTGTTCGGGCCGAGTGCGCTTCCCCCTCCGGCGCCCGCTTCGTCCGCACCGTCGGCGCCCTCCGCCCCCGCGTCCCCGTGAGCGAACCTCGCACGCTGTGGGTGCTGCTCCCGGCGTTTCGCGAGGCCGAAAATCTTCCGCCGCTGCTGGCCGACATGAGGACGGCGCTTTCGAACGTGCCTTCGATCCCGAGGTGGCGGGTGGTCGTCGTCGACGACGGGTCGAAGGACGGGACCTCCGAGGCGGCCCGAAGCGTGCCCGGCATTCCCCTCGACCTCGTGGTCCACGAAATCAATCAGGGGCTCGGTCGCGCGATGCGCACCGGCATCGAGTACGTGCTCGCGCACGGCACCGACGACGACCTCCTGGCCTCGATGGACTCCGACCACACCCATCCGCCCGACGCGATTCCGAGCATGGTCGCGTTGATCGACGGCGGCGCCGACCTCGTGATCGCATCGCGCTACGTCAAGGGCGCCGAGATCCACGGGCTCGTCTGGTGGCGGCACTGGCTCTCCGACGTCGCGTCCTTTGTCTTCCGCGCGCTGTTTCCGTGCGGCGCGCGTGACTACACGTGCGGGTATCGCGTCTATCGCGTCTCGCTGCTGCGCTCTGGTCAGGCGCAGTACGGCCGCCACTTCCTGAATCAGCAGGGCTTCAGCGTGATGGTGGACCTGCTGTTGAAACTGCGCCGCCGCGCGCGCCGCATCGAGGAGGTGCCCTTGATCCTGCGCTACGACCGCAAGATCGGCGCCTCGAAGATGAAGGTCGCCCGTACGGTCGGGACCACGCTGCGCCTCCTCGGGCGCCGGTTCGTCGGAAACCCGAGGGGACCGTAGCGCGGCGAACGAGCCCTTCGGACGATTTGGGGAACAGACCGTCGCGGTGAACGATACTCGTGCAGATGGCGGTGACGGTCCCCTATCACGAATCGAGTCACGACCTTCGGGCCGAACTCGCCCGTTCGATCCCGAAGGAGCGGCTGAAGGCCCTTCATCGGGTCTCGGGATGGCGGCACGCGCTCGTCGTCGGGCGACAACTGCTCGTCCTCGCGGCCGCTGCGTGGGCGATCATCGTCCACGGCGAACACGCCTACGTCTGGGTGCCCGCATCGATCGTCATCGGCTTCGTGATCTTCACGTTCACCGTCCTGCTTCACGAAGTCGTCCACCGCACGATCTTCTCGAGCCACACCTCGCGCTGGAACGCCGTACTCGGATACGTCTACGGAGTTCCGGGCGGGCTCGCGCCCACGCAGTTTTCCCGCTGGCATCTGGACCACCACGAATGGCTCGGAACGGAAAACAACGACCCCAAGCGCGCCTACCTCTCCCCCAAGCGCGTCAAGCGCTGGTTCAAAGCGCTCTACGTCACGCCCGCGCTCTTCCCCATCTACTTCCGCGCGGCGGCGAAGGCGGCGGCGGGATACGAGCCGGCCCTTCGACGTCGCGTGAAAGTCGAGCGGCTCGCGACGACCGTCTTCCACGTCGCGCTGCTCGTGACGCTCGGCCTGACGCTCGGGTGGCCCGCCGCGTTGAAACTCCATGCGATCCCGGTGTTCCTCGTCTTTCCGTTCGCATTCGTCCTGAACCGCCTGGGACAGCACTACGACGTGAACCCGAACGATCCGGCCGCGTGGGGCACGCTGATGGTGGAAAGTCCGCTCCTCTGGGACCGGATCTTCCTGTGGTCGAACTACCACCTGGAGCACCACTACTTTCCCCGCGTGCCGATGTACCGCCTTCCCGCGTTGCGCCGCGAGCTCACGCCCTTTTTCGAGGCTCGCGGCATCCGTCCGCGCACGTACGCAGGGCTGCTCCGGGACTGGTTCGTCAGAAATCGGGCCCCGCACACCGACTGGGCGGCCTGACGCCGGTGCGGGTGCTCGTCCTCTACTTCGCCGCGGCCAAAGAGGCGGCGGGACTTGCGTCCGAAACGATGGATCTCGAGAGCGGGGCGACGGTCGCGTCGCTCCTCGCCCGCGTGACCGCGGTGCACCCGGGCCTCGCGCGGATCGCCTCGTCGCTCCGCACGGCCGTCGACGAGCGCTTCACCCCGAGGACGCACGTTCTGGAGCCCGGCGACACCATCGCACTCCTCCCGCCCGCGAGCGGCGGGTAGAGTCCTCCGCCGTGTTCGTCCTCTCCGAAGCTCCGCTCGACGACTCGGCCGTGCGTCGGGCCGTCCTCGACCCGGCCGCGGGCGCGGTCGTCGTGTTCCACGGCACCGTCCGCAATCGGACCGCCGACCGCCGCGTGACGCACCTCGAATACGAGGCCTATCCCGCGATGGCACTCTCCGAACTCGCGCGCATCGCGAAGGAGGTCGCGGCGGCTCACGGCCTCTTGAAAGTGGCCTGCTCTCATCGCATCGGCCGGTTGGAGATCGGCGACGTCGCGGTCGTGCTGGCCGTCTCGAGCCCCCACCGCAAGGTGGCGCTCGACGCCATCGACGACTTCATCGTGCGTCTGAAGCGCGACGTCCCGATCTGGAAGAAGGAACACTTCGAGGGGGGCGCCGTCTGGATCGGCACCCCGGACGATCCGCAGGGCGTGTTCGCCGGCACGGAGGTCACGTGATCGGTGGCGCCGTACTCGTGGCGTCCGACGCCACGGGCGAGACGGGCGAGAAGGTGGTGCGTGCCGCCCTCGTGCAGTTCTTCGGCAGCGAGCGGGTGCGGGTCCAGATGGCGGCGCACGTGCTGGACGACGCCGCCGTGCGCAAGGTCATCGAGCAGGCGAAGCAGCTGAAGGCGCTCCTCGTGTACACGATCGTGGCGCCGCCGCTTCGGGCGCTCGTGCGTCGGTTGGCCGACGAAGCCGAGATCCACGCATACGACCTGATGTCGGGGCTGCTGCTCCAGATGTCGTCCCACTTCGGCGAGGATCCGCTCTACAAGGCGGGGCTCGGCCACGAACTCGACGCCGAGTACTTCCGACGGGTCGAGGCCGTCGAATTCGCCGTCAACAACGACGACGGCCGGGAACCGCGAAACTTAAAGCGCGCCGACATCGTACTGGTGGGTATCAGTCGCACGAGCAAGACCCCCACGTCGCAGTACATCGCCCATCGGGGCTACAAGGTCGCCAACGTCCCCCTCGTGATGGGCATCCCCCTCCCCAAAGAGATCGAGCAGGTCGATCCACGCCGCGTCTTCGGCTTGCTCGTCGACCCGTCGACGCTCGTCGAGATCCGCCGGACGCGGATGAAGCACCTCGGCATGGAGGCCGGCAACGAATACGGCGACATCCGCCGCGTACGACAGGAACTCGAGCACTGCCGCAAGCTCTTCACCGACCATCCGCAGTGGACGCTCTTCGACATCTCGGGCAAGGCCATCGAGGAGACCGCGTCGACGATCCTCGAGCGGTATCGTGAACGGTTCGAAACCAACGGCAGCCCCACCGGCGGAGGCGGCAAGTAGCGTGGCCGTCGTCTCCGTCACGAACCTCACGAAGGCGTACGGCCGGCGCCCCCCGGCACTGACCGACGTCACGCTCGAATTCGGCGAAGGCATCACCGGACTGCTCGGCCCCAACGGCGCCGGCAAGTCGACGTTGCTCCAATGCGTACTGGGGCTCCTGCGCGACTTCCACGGCAACGCCAACGTGCTCGGCCTCGACGCGCGGCGCGACCGGCTCGCAATCCGCCGCCGGGTCGGCTACATGCCCGAGTCGGACTCGCTGCTTCCGACGATGTCCGCCGTCACCTCGGTCCGCTATCTGGGCCAGTTGACGGGCATGACGCGGCGGCACGCGCTGCGCCGCGCGCACGAATGCCTCCACTATGTCGGGCTCACCGAGGCGCTCTACCGCCCGGCCGAGGAGTTCTCGACGGGCATGCGCCAGCGATTGAAGCTCGCGCAAGCGCTCGTGCACGACCCCGATCTCCTCTTCCTCGACGAGCCGGTGTCGGGCATGGACCCGCAGGGACGCCACGATTTCCTGAAACTGATCCAACAACTCGCGAGGGACCACGGCAAGCACGTCGTCTGGTCGTCGCACATGCTGCCCGATGTCCAGCGGGTCGCGCACCAGGTCCTGATCCTCGACAAAGGGCGCCTTCGAGGCTCGTTCCGCCTCGAAGATCTCCACGGCGCAACCGGACGCTTCGACGTCGAGGCCGACGGCGACGTCGAGGCATTCGAGCGCGAGATCTCCAGGCGCGGCTTCGAAACCCTCGCGCCCGCGACCTCGAGCGAACCGGCCGACGGCGCCGTCGCCACGCTCGCCGAGGACGGCGTCCCGCGGTTTCATCGCGTCGTCCGCATCGGTGCCCCAGAACCCGCCGCGATCGTGCTGGGTGCCGGCCGCGAGGCCGGGGTGCGCGTGCGACGCATCTCGGCCGTCGTCGAGAATCTCGACGACGTGTTCCATCGCCTCCTCGCAGGACGACCGGCGTCGGACCCGGGTCCCGTCGCCGATTCACGCTCGTCACCGCCGCCGTCGTCGCCCCCCGATCCGAGAACCACCCCGTGACGCTCTACGCCCGCGGCTACCGCCGATACGAGGACGGCTTCCACGCCCGCCGCCTGCGCTTCGGCCCGATCTTCGTCCAGGGCTATCGCGAGGCGATTCGGTCGAAGGCGTTTCGCCGCCTGATGTCGCTCTTCACCGTCATCCTGATCGTGCACTGCATGATGTATTACTTCAACCCCGACCAGTTCCTGCGCCGGCTGTCAGGCACCGCGAGACCGGGTAGCGCGTCGAGTTCCGAGACGCTGCGCGCGTCGGTCGGCTCGCTGCTGGGCGCACTCAAGTGGCTGTCCCCGCTCCTCGTGCTGTTCGTCGGGAGCGGGCTCGTCGCCGACGACTTGCGCACGCGCGCTCTCCCGCTCTACCTCGTCCGCCCCATCACGCCGGTCGACTACTGGCTCGGCAAGTGGCTGATTCCGGCGGCCGTCCTCGCCGTCGCGGTGCTGTTCCCACTGCTCGTGTTGCTGCTGTTCGGGGTGCTCCTCGAACCGTCCGACCAGGTGTTCACATTCGCCGCCGAGCAGGGCCGGCTCGCGCTCGCGATCCTCGCGGCCTACGCAGCGTGCGCCGTCGCCTACGGAAGCCTCGTCGTCCTGCTCTCGACCATCGCGGGTCGCCGAACGACCGCGCTCGTGCTCGGAGCCGCGACGATCTACGGCGCGCAGGTCGTCGTCCACCTGGCGATGGGCGCGAGATTCAGCGGGCGAATGCCGCAAACGGTCGAATCGCACGGCCTGCTCGACCTCGTCAAGACCGTCTGGCTGCCGATGGACGTCGCGTCGATCTTTCACGCGGTGTCGGGCACGCCGATCGACCCGGACTACGCGGCGGTCGCGCCCGACCCGTGGTCGGCGGTCGGCATGCTCGTCGTGCTCTTTTTCCTCGCGGCGTTCTTCGTCGTGCGACGGGCTCGTTCCGTCGAGGTGGTCGCATGAGCGACGACGCACCCGCCATCCGGCTCGACCGGCTCTCGAAGTGGTACGGAGACGTGCTCGCGGTCAACGAGGTCTCGGCCGAATTCGGTCCGGGCGTCACGGGACTGCTCGGGCCCAACGGCGCCGGCAAGAGCACCCTGCTCAAGTGCGTGACGGGAATGCTGGCGCCGAGCCTCGGCACCGTGATGCTGTGCGGCGAGCGACCGTTCGATTCGCCTCACGTCATGCGTCGCGTGGGGCTCGTGCCCGAGCAGGATCCGATCTACGCCCGGGCGTCCGCCTTCGAGGTCACGGCGTATCTGACGCGGCTCCACGGCTACTCGGCCGCGGAGGCCGCCGGTCGCGCCCACACCGCGCTCGAGCGGGTCGGACTCGCGGGCGCGATCGACCGCCCCGTGCGCGGGTTCAGCAAGGGCATGAGGCAGCGCGCGAAGCTGGCGCAGGCGCTGGCCCACGATCCCGATGTCCTCATCCTCGACGAACCGCTCAACGGGTTGGATCCCGTCGCGCGTCGGGACATCGTCTCGCTCATCCATGACCTCGGCGTCGAAGGACGTTGCGTGCTCGTCTCGAGCCACGTCCTCCACGAGGTCGAGAGCATGACGCGACGGGTGCTGTTGATGGATCACGGGCGCGTGATCGCCGATGGCACGATCAGCGAGATCCG
>JANNRO010000411.1:0-7105 GCA_031401505.1 Planctomycetia bacterium | reverse complement strand
CGAGGAAGTGACGTCGATCCGCGACGGCGGCGGGTTCGGCTCGATCATCGGGCGCAACTCCTTCCAGCGAAAGAGGAAGGACGCGGTCGCCCTGCTGCGTCGCCTGATGGACATCTACGGTTCGAAGGGGGCGTAGGTCGTCGCCGGTCGGCCGGGAGTCAGCCGAGCAGGCCCGTGACCAGCACCTTCATGACCTTCGCGCGGAAGCCGTCGGCCTCGACGACCGGAACATGCACCGGATGGACGAGCGCCGCACCCAGTCCGACTTCGAGCAGCAGGTAGCCGGCGGTCTCCGCCGAGACGCCGCGCCGTAACCCCGCGCCCGCAGCCGCGGCCGTCAGGAAGTCGCCGATCCGGACGTAGACGTCGCGCACGCGTCGCGCCGTGGTGGCGTCGGGGTGCGTGGCCGCGGTCCCATTGACGAGACGAAACTCGTTCTCGTTCTGCAGGAGGATGCCGTCGAGGCCGCTTGCGATGGCGGCGATGCGCTCGGCGCCCCGCGTCTCACCCGCCGCCGCGGCGAGGGACGCGAGGATGCGATCTTCGGCCTCCTCGAAGACGGCGTCGAAGAGCGCTTCCTTCGACGGGAAGTGACGGTAGAGGATCGGTTCCGACACCCCTGCGGCCGCCGCGAGGTCCCGCGTCGTCGTGCCGGCGAAGCCGCGGCTTGCGAAGAGGGGAAACGCCGATCGGAGGATCTCGGCCCGCCGTTCCGAGGCCGGGAGGCGCCCACCGGGGGGAGAACCGGGGGCCTTTCCCGGTCGGGAGGGGGTGGCGTCGGAAAAGGGCTTGCGCATGAACCTAGTATGCGCTAACTTTCTGACGTTAGCAAGCGCTAGCATCAGCCCTGGGCTCGGAGGCGAACATGGATACCCCGGTGGACATCCCGAAGGATCTCGCGGCGCGACTCGACCTCTTCGACGAGCGCCTGCGCCGCGTCGAAGCCCATCTCGCTCTCCCAAACGTGTCAGACACGATCGGGAGAGCGAGATCGGAGTCGGCTCCGCCTGCGGGACCGAAGTTCATCCCCGCGGTGCCGGATGCGCCGGACGTTGCGGCGTCGGTTCCTCACGTGGCGGCGGTCGAGCGTCCAGTTCGCCTCCCGAGAGTGTCAGACACTTCTGGGAGGCGAACGGAGGAGAAGAAGAAGACGTCGATCGACTACGAACGGTTCGTCGGCGTCGCGGTCCTCGGACGCGTCGGCATCGCCGCCGTCCTGTTGGCGGCCGGCTACTTCGGTCAGCTCGGCTGGCGCGAGATCGGTCCGTGGGCCCGCGTCGCCACGATCTACGGCCTCGCCTCCATCTTCATCACCGTCGGCGCCGTCCTGCGCACGAAGGTTTCCCGCCTCTTCCTCTCGCTGCTCTGGGGTGGGGGCGCCGCCGCCATGTACCTGGCGGGCGTGCTCGCGAAACTCCACTTCGGGCTCGTCGGGCCGACGGCCGCGCTCGCCATGCTGTTCGCGAGCTGCGCCGTCGCACAGTTCCTCGCCTACAAGGTCCGCTTCGAGGTGCTCGCGATCACGGCACTCGTCGGCGCGTTCGCGGCGCCCGTACTGGTCGGAAGCCCCGCCGACAACGGCACGGCGCTGATGGTCTATCTCTTGGCGCTGCACGGCTGGGGCGCGTTCACGCAGGCCAGATTCGGCTGGAAGGGCGCTCGTTTCGTCGGGATCGTCGGCACGCTCGTCGTCGGAGGCCTCTGGCTGCGCTCCGCCGGGCACATGGACGTCTTCACGTACGTTCACATCCAGGCCTACATCTTCGGCCTCACGCTCCCCGAGTGGAGCCGCGCGGTGCTCGGTCGCGCCATGCCCGTCGCGCGGGCGGGCCTGCTCTTCGGGCTCGCGTTCTTCCTCGAACTCGCGGCCTTCGCGCCACCGGGGCTCATCGTCGCCTTCGGCGGTCGACTCGGACTCCTGCTGACGCACGACATCCTCGCGAACCTGATGCCGCTGACCGCGCTCGCGTGGACGGCGCTCGCGATCGTGGCCCGTGCGCGGGAGAACGCCCCGACGCCCGTCACGACGGCGCTGGCGCGCGTGGCGATCGCGATGATCCTCCCGGCCGTCTGGATGGTCTTCCGCGGTCGCGGGCTCGAGATGGACGACGTTCGCACGCTCGCGCTCGCGTCGCTCGCCGTCGTCGCGGCGCTCCTCGTCGTGTTCCGCGCCCGCTTCGGCCTGCGCGACGGTGGCCCGCTCGCTGCATCGGTGCTTCCGATCTTCACCCTCGGCGCGATCGGCCACCCCGACCTTCGCATCGGACTCGCCCTCGTTCCGGCCGCGGCGCTCGTGGGCTGGGGACGAAGCGCCGCCACGCGCTCGCTCGGCTATGTCGCAGGCGTGCTCTCGATCGTCGTCGGATTTTCCGGCGCGACGTCCGCCTCGTGGGCGGCGGCCGGCTTCGGCGCGTTCGCTCTCTGGGCGACGGCGGCTCGCGAGACCCGCCGGTTCCACGACAGCGACGGGCTCCGACAGGTCGTCGATTTCTCGCTGCTCCTTTCGGTCGCGGTTTGGTCGGTCCTCTCGCTCGTGGAGGGCCCGTTCGTCGCCGTCGCGACGCCGTTCGCGAACGCGGGGACGGTTGCCGCGCTCCTGCTGGCGGTCGCCCTCGTCGTGCGCGCACCCTGGCGCGCCGACCAGCCGCGTCCGCTCCAAACGGCGGGATTCGCCGTCGCCTCCCTCGTCGCGCTCGTCGGCCTCTCGGCCTGGCGCGAACTCCACGCGGCGCTTTCCGCCCACGCGGCGTACGACACGCAGATCGCGGTCGAGACGTTCTTCTTCTGCACTTGCGCGATCGCGGCCCTTGCCCTCTCGCGCAAGACCGGCGTGCGCACGTTCAGCGCACTGGCCATCGGCCTCTTGGCGTTCGGCCACATCCATGCGTTCGAGTCGCTCGGCATCGTCGCGGGGAGCCCGTGGTGGATCCTCGGCGAGATCGTGGCGCTCTCGGCCACCGCGTGGGCGCTCGGCGCGGGATCGCCCACCGGCCGCGTCGAGGAGCGGGTCGCGTCGGCGATCGGGATTCTCGCATCCGCGTCCCTCTGGCTCGCCGCCGATGCCGCGCATCGACTGGGGGCGTCCCCGCTCATCGTGAATCCCCGGTTCATCGCCGGTGTCGCCGTCGCCGCCGCCCTGGCGCTCGTGCGATTCCAATCCGCCCGGGGACTCCCGCGAGGGATGGTGGTGATCGTCGGGATCGCGTCGGCGTTGGTCGGCTTCGAGGCCGGGCGCCGCGAGGTGGTCGACGCCGTGACCGCGCTCGACTCCCGGCCGTGGCAGGACGCGCTCGGCAGCATCTACACGGCCGTCTTCGCCTCGGCGGTGCTGGCGCTGGGTTTCGCGCGCCGCGCGGCCGACCTTCGCTGGTTGGCCCTCGTCGGCTTCGGCCTCCTCGGTTTCAAGGTGGCCCTCCACGACCTCGCGAACGTCTCGACGCCGCTGCGCATCCTCATCACGGGTTGCTTCGGTGTGATCCTCCTGCTCGCGGCGTACGCCTACGCGCGCGGACGGCGGTCCGATGCGCCGATCGAACCCGCTGTGCCGCCGACTCCACCGGAGCCGCCGGCATCGTGAGAGCGATCGCCTCGAACGGCCGACGGGACCCGAGTCCGACGCTCGGACGACGGTCCCGTACGCCGTTCGACCCTACCCGCCGCTCAACGCGCCGATCACGTGGAGTTCGTCCGACTCCGTGACCGGCGTCTTCAAGTCTTCGATCGACTCGAGGTTGACGAACACCTTCACGTGCGTGCGTACGTGATCCTGCTCGTCGATGATGCGAAAACGCAGGCCGGGGAACTGCCGATTCAAGTCGGCCATCACCTCGTCGACGGTCCCGCCCCGCGCCGAAACGAAGGGCTTCGACGCCGTATAGGAACGAAAGTGGGTCGAGAAGTTCACGCGCATGCGACGCGCACTAATACTCGGCGACGGTGACCGAGTAGACGTGGGGGAGGTGGCTGGCGATGCAAGTCCACTTCTCGCCCTCGTTGCGGCTCGCCCAGATCTCGCCGCTGGTCGTGCCGAAGTAGAGACCGATCGGGTCGCGCGTGTCGCCCGACATCGCCTGCCGCTTGACCGTCCACCACGCCTGCTTCGTGGGCAGCCCCGCGTCGAGGCGCTTCCACGACGTGCCGCCGTTCTTCGTCACGTAGGCGGCGGGCTTGCCGCCGGGCGACGTCCGGGGCCAGACGTTCGAGCCGTCCATCGGGAAGACCCACGCCGTGTCGGGGTCGCGAGGATGCAAAACGATCGGGAAGCCGATGTCGCCGACGTTCTTCGGCATCGCCTTACCGACGCGCGTCCACGTGTCCGACGGGCGGTCGATGCGGTAGATGCCCTCGTGGTTCTGGTGATAGAGGCGATCGGGCATCGTCGGATGGATCGCCATGCAGTGCGGGTCGTGCCCGAACTCGGGCGCGGGGTCGGGGTTGAACGACGAACTGACGCCCTTGTTGAGGGGCTTCCAGTCGGCGCCGTAGTTCGTGCTCTCGAAGATGCCGCCGCCCGACATGCCGAGGTACATGTGGTTCTTGTCGCGGGGGTCGATGAGGATCGAGTGCATCTTTCCGCCGTCGGGCGTCATGTCCTTCAGTCCGCCCGTCCACTTCTCCTTCATCGGATGGTCGTTGAAGCCCGCGACGGCCTCCCATGTGACGCCCGCATCGGCCGAGCGGAACAGCCCCTGCGGCGACGTACCGGCCCACCAGACGCCGGGCTCGCTCGCGTGCCCCGGCGTCAACCAGAACGTGTGGTCGACCACCCAGCCCGTCTGACCCTCGGGCACCTTCGGATAGGCCGGCGGCTTTGCGGCCTCCTTCCACGTGCGCCCCTTGTCGGTCGAGCGAAAGATCGTCGGTCCCAGGTGCCCGGTGCGCGTCGCGAGGAGCAGCGTCTTCCTGTCGCGCGGGTCGAGGTGGACGTGATGGACGATCGAGCCGAGCATCGTTGGTCCCGAGAGCGACCAGGTACGGCGCGCCGCGTCGCTCTTGAGTGTCCAGAGCCCCTTCCTCGTGCCGACGAGCACGGTGACCGATCCCTTCGAGCCGGCGGCCGGACGTGCCGCCTTCTTGTTCTTGGCCGAGTTCGTGCGAGCCGCCGCCATGATTGCCTCCCGGAAACGTCTGTTAGCCGTCGGTGGATCGAACAGGCTACCGACAGTTGCGCCGGGGGGAAGCCCCCCCCTCTCACCTTGTCGGGTAGGGGGGCGTCGCCGCCAACCCGGCGGAGATCGCCGTTACGGTTTCTCGAAGTCGATCGTCGTTTCGGTGCCCGCGACGATGCGCGCCGTCCGGTCCTCGGATGTGCCCCGAAGCCCGTCGCGGTATAGCCGGATCGTCCAATCCCCTTCGGGAAGCGCAGGTGCGAGGAACTCGTGTTTGCCCGGCGGCAGCGGGATGCCGGAACCCGTTCCGCCTTGCGCGGGCGTCACTTCCAGGAGCCCCTCGCTCGATGACGTACGCCCACCTTCCGCGGCCCGTGGCGACCATGACAGCTTCAACGACCCGTGGGCGGGCATGTCGCAGCGAAGCGTCACCGGCACGCCTGCGACGATCTCGGCGTCGAACGTTCGGCGGATGAAACCGAGGCCTCCCCCGGTCTTGACCAGCAGCGGCCAGCGTCCTGCCGGAATCGGCGCGCGGTACTGCCCCGCGCCGATGCGGGTCAGCGTGAGTTCCATCGCGGTCTTGGCGGCATCGCGTGGGTCCACGATGCGCACGACCCAGCGCCCGTCGAACGGCTGACCGTTCGAGTCGCGGATGTCGAACGTGACGTCGGCCCGGGCGTCCGGGGTCGCGGGCGTCATGACGACGTCGGTGTTCGCTTCGCGGATTCCCGCCTCGAACACGACGAACACCCTCGCGGGCGCGTACTCCTTGGCTTCGACGTCGAGTTGCATCGTCATGCGCTCGTCGGCCTTCCACCACCTCGGCCAGCGCATGGCGAGCAATCCTTGCGCGCCGTCGAACGCGATGAAGTGGGACGAGGCCGCGTCGTTCGCGTGCCCTTCGAACCGGGCGACCGGCGCGCCCGACTTCGCATCGCGAATCGACGCCGTGAGCGTGACAGCGGGATCGGCGCGGACGTCGACGTCATGGGCGGACGCATCGAGGCCCCGGTTGAAGACGTCGGGCATCCTCGTGCGAACGAACCAATCGGCCGATTCGCTGACGAATCCGAGCCCCTGCGGCGATCGGACCCGCACGGAGAACCGCCCTTGCGTGTCGGTGATCGTCCGGACGAACCGCGTCTCGCTCGGCTGGTTCGCGACGTCGGCCTCGGGCGATACCACCGCGAGCGGGACGTATTGCGCCGACGTCCAACCGTTCGTCAATCGCAGGGGCAGTCCCGCAACAGGAGCCCGTTCGGCGTCGAACACGCGCCCCGTGAGCACGAGATACGAGTCGGCCGGCAAACGCACATCGACGACGGCGCTCCCGCCAACGGTCACGGGCGCGTCGAGCCATACGGCCTCGATTCCGTCGATCGCCGCGCACAAGCGCAGCGTGCTCGATGAGAGCGCAAGGACCAGGCTCGCGTCGAGGGCGTACGTCCCATCGGCGAGCACACGGGCTGAACCGATGACGCGTCGTGCCCTGTGTTCGTCGCCCGGATCGACGAGCCACACCAATCCGTTCCCGACGCGCCTCGCATCGGCGTCGAGCACCTGTCCCGTCAGATGAATCGTGCCGGGTCCGGCCCGTGGCGGCTTGGCGGGAAGGAGATCCTTGACCGGCGGATCGACGGGAGGCGGCTGCGTACCCGGCGGAAGTCCGATCGGCGCACCATGCAACGTGTCGTCTTCGGGGGGCGGCGGGGGCGCTTCGACGTCCGGGTTGTCGATGGGCGTCTTCAGATCGCGGGAGACCAGCCACCCGGCCAATGCCAATGCAACGAGGAGGGCGGTGGTGCCGATCGTGCGACGCGTCATCGAACGACGTTCCCGAGCGTGACCTGTCGAGGCTGGTTCACAGCCACGATCGTAGCGAGTCGCGCGATTCGCGTCGCGGCCCACCCCACGAACCGGGACCGCTCGTATGGAACGACGTTCGATGACACGTCGCACGATCGGCACCTCCGGCCTTCTCGTTGCGTTGACGC
>JANNRO010000410.1:0-1857 GCA_031401505.1 Planctomycetia bacterium | reverse complement strand
CGTCGGCCCGCGATGTCGGGAGCCGACGGACGTGAGACCCTCACGAGGAGGGACCGCGATCCGAAGGCCTGTTTGGCAACTGGCTACCCGTCGGAAGCATGCTTCCGGGAGGGCCCTTACGGAACCGTGACATCACCTTTCGGTGTCGTCGCGATCCCTTAGCTTTGCGTCGCCCGCTTTCGCGGGGTTTGCCCGTTCATCCAAGGCCGGCAGAAACCAAAAAGAGCACGCGACCTACGTCGCAACAGGCGGAATGTAGCCCCGTGTCCGAAGGTGGCAACCCGATCCGACGGAATTCCCTCAAGTTCAGGTACGCCTAGGCCGCCTAGGCGTGGGCGGTCACTTGTCGTCGTCGGACTTGCCGCCGTCGCCCATCGCGCCGTCCCCCATCCCCCCATCGGCACGTCGCGCACGACCCCGATCGAGCCAGGGGAACGCGGCCCCATGCGGACCGCGATTCAAGTCGGCGGCATTGGCTCGACGCACGAGCGAGCCCAGAATGAACAAGCGGGGCTTCTCGTCGGTCGCACGCGCGAACAGGTCGAGATCGGCGTCGGAAACCTTGAGCACGCGCAGCGCGGCGAGTTGGAGTTCGACCAACCGAACGAGCACGTCGCCCGTCGTGAATCGACGGGCCTTCTCGAGGCCGACGACCAGATCGACGAGCCCGCGCTCGCGCGGGGACAGTTGATCCGTCGCGTCGTGGATGAACTTCTCGAGACCCGGTCGCCCCTGCTCGGCGGCCGTCGCGAGCGCCGATCGGACCGCCAACGCTGCATCGGGGAAGGCGTCGGCCATCGCGCGGCCGAGCAGTTCGAGTTTCGCGTCGGGTCCGACGGTACCCGCGGACCCGACCTGACGATGCGCCGCCTTCTTGCGATCCTCGAGGTAGGCCTGCGCGAAACGGCGGCGAGCTTGTTCGGGCGCCGCGGCACCGCCCGCCACCTTGACCGCGTCACGACGAGCCACGAACTCCGAATCCTTCGGCGAATTCGCGGTGGGTTCGGCGTCCGTCGGCGGGGTCGCGATGAGTGCTTCGAAAATCTTGCGCTTCCACAGGTTCGCGATGGCGCCGTCGAGTTGGGCGCGCCAATGAAACGGCATCGAGGCGGGCGTCGCGCCGACGGTCACGAGATCGCGCGCGGGCGACGGCAACCCCGCCACGATCGTGTTCGCGACCGCGCGCATCGTCCGCGCCGCGTCGAGGACGGCACCCGAGCCCGCGGTTTGGAAGCCGGGGAGTCGCGCGACGACCGCCTTGGCGCCCGGGCCCGCGGTGTTGGCGCGCTCGAGACGCTCGAGAAGCTTCGCGCGCGCCTCCGGGGGGAGCGCGAAGAGCTTGCGGACGTTGACCGCGATCTTTTCGCGCTCGGTTTCGTCTTTCTGGTTGAAGTCGGGCATGCGCCGGTCGATGAACCGACGCTCGTCGTCGGTCAGCTGGGACACGGCCGAGGCGCCCTGCGCGGCGACGGGCTGCGAGGCCGGACCGTCGGCCCGGACCTTCGGCGCGAGCGCGACGAAGAGCATCGTCGCGACGAGGACAGGCACGGAAAGGGAGCGAAGGCGCGGCATGGGGTCAGGGTCGGGGATCAGGGTTGAACGGGCCTATCCGCCACTCTTCTTCGAGGATTCGGCGGAGATGGTCTCGGGATCGACGGCGAGGAGCGCTTCGAACTCTTCGTCGGAGAGGGACGCGAGCGACGCGAGGTTTTCGCTGTCGAGGAGTTCGGCGGGCACGGCCTCGAGTGCGACGGAAGCCGACGTGTCCGACGACTCGGGGCCGGTACGCCGAAGCAGGAGCACGCCCGCCCCGACTGCCACGAGCACCGCCGCGGCGGCGGCGATCGAACGGCGGCG
>JANNRO010000409.1:0-11093 GCA_031401505.1 Planctomycetia bacterium | reverse complement strand
GTGGCGTGACCGACCGTCCCGGTACACTCCGGTCGTTCACTTCTTGCGGACGTGCATCCGTCCGCAGTGCTTCATTGATCGCTTCGACGGCCGATTCTCTCGTCGTCGGGCGGAGGTTTCGCATGTCCTCCGAAGTTTCCGTTCACGTTCGCATCGGTACGCTACGACTCGATTACCGCGGTGAGCGCGCGTTCTATGAACGCAACGTCGAGTCGCTGGTTGCAGCCGCCTCCCGTCGCGAAGGGTCGCCGTCGATCGACTCCCCCTGGACGCCGCCTCGGGCGGCCGATTCGAATGGAACCGTCGAGTCGGGCACGCCGGCGCCCGTCGACGAGGTGCCGCCGCCGGTCGAGGCGCGCAAGGCCTACGAACCCGAGTCGCCCGAGTTCGGCCGCTATGTGCGCCGCTTGGGACCCGACGCCGATGCGCCCGACCGCCACATCGTGGCGTTCGCCTTCTACCTGCGCAACTACGAGCGACGCGAGACGTTCGGCATGAACGAGATCGAGGGCTGCCTCCATGCGATCGGACGCACGCTGCCCGATGACGGTCCCGCGCTCTTCGTCGACCTGACCGAGAACAAGCGTTTCCTCGAGGCCGTCGGCGAGCACCTGTGGCGACTGTCGAAGAAGGGCGAGAACTACGTCAAGACGAGGCTCTTGACGCTCTGATCGGCGTGGCGGTTCCCGATGAACGGCTGCCGGCGGCCCGGCCGGACCGATCCAGCGCGACCGATCCAGTACGACCGATCCAGCGCCGACGAATCAGGCCGCGGGCTTGGCCTTCTTCTTCTTCGACTGCCGAACCATGACGAGATTGCCGTTGGCGCCCGGGATGGCACCGAGGATGTAGAGCAGGTTCTTCGCGGCGTCCACGCGGATCACGCGCAGATTCTGCACGGTCTTGCGCGTATTGCCGTATTGACCGCCCATGCGCTTGCCCTTGCGGACGTGCTCGGGCTTTCGGCAGCCGATCGAGCCGCCGTGGCGCCAGTGATAGTGCGCGCCGTGTGATTCCTTCTGCGTCGCGAAACCGTGCCGGCGCACGACGCCGCTGAAGCCACGGCCCTTCATGATGCCGATCACGTCGACGTAGTCGCCGACGGCGAAGACCGACGCGTCCATCTTGTCGCCGGGCTTCGTCTCACCGGCGGCGCCCGGCGCGAGGCGGATCTCGGCCAGGTGGCGGAGCGGCTCGGCCTTGCTGTGCTTGGCGAAGTGGCCCGCGAGCGGCTTCGTGATGAGCTTCTCGCGCTTGGTCCCGAAGCCGATCTGGAGGGCCTCGTATCCGTCGGGTCCATCCGCCTTCTTGATCTGCGTCACGGTGCAAGGACCGGCCTCGACGACCGTGACCGGGACGACGTCGCCGTCGGCCTGGAAGACCTGGGTCATTCCGAGCTTCGTGCCCAGAATTCCCTTGTGGAGCAATGCGATGGACATGGGGGACCTTTCGGAGGCGAGCCCCGGAAGGTAGTGGTGTCTGCGCGAACGTCAAGGAACGGAGGCTTAGAAGGTCCGAACAGGCCCGAACAGGCCCGAACAGGGTCGACGGGACCGAACATCGACCTTCGGACGCGGGCCCCGTTCGCCGTTCGGCGCCGATCGCGGGCGCGCGGGACCTTTCAGGAAGGTTGACCGACCCTTGGTGGTAACGGAACATGCCGCCTCCCCGGAGCGTCCCCCTTTCGATGTCGCTGCCCCCTCGCACGCCTGCGCAACCGACCACTCCGGGTGGAGCACTACCCGGTGGAGCATTCGACGACACGGGCGTCACGCCCCTGTCATCGCAGGTGCGGGGCCTCCTGACCGAGAGCGCACGTCGCCCCGGTCCGGTTCTCCCGGGCGACACGAAGGCGCTCCTGCTCGCCGCCTACGAGCGCCGCGGATCGGCCCCGGCATCGGGACTGCGCCTGCTCTTGGGCGGCGTGCGCTGGTCCGTCGCCGCCCTTTCGGCGGCGGCCGCCGCCATTCTCGTCGTGTTCTCCGGATCGCTTTCGTCGGTAGACGCGGGCTCCGGCGAACTCGCGAACCCTGTTTCGGCGAGCCTGCGGTCTGCTCACACGAGCACGGGTGGGGCTCTCTCCGCGACGACCGGCGTCAGTCTCACCGCCGAACGGCCGATCGTGTGGGAGCAGATCCACCCGCTGCCGTCGGCTTCTGCGAGGTTGCGTGTGATCGACGATCAATCGCTTTCCCTGATCGGATGGACGCCGGACCTCGAGGGTCCGTAGTGCCTTCTGATTCGGGTGGCGCGGGGCGTCGAGAGACGGTCCCCGTTGCGAAACGCTTCCGTCCGACCGACCCGCGTCCGTTCGTGTTTGGTAGGCGCCTCGCCGTTCCTGGTTCGTCGTCGCTGTCTTCCTGATTCCCTCGGAGATCCCGCCCGGTGATCACGCGACAGTCATGGACCACGCTCGTGCTCGGAGCGCTTGCGGGCGCGGGCCTCGGGGCCGGTGCGCTGACGGTCGTCAAGCGGTCTTCGGGCCGGTGTTGCGGCGGAGGGCAGCCCTGCGCTCCGACGGTTCCGGCGGATGTGATTACGGGGCCCGCCATCGCCGATGGCGGATCGACCGTCGCGCTGACCTCGCTGGCTCGGTCAGGCCCGGCGGATGGCCGCTGGAGTTATCAGGACTCGCGGCGTACCTCGAACCAGGTGCTGTCCCGCGACCCGTCCGACGCGGGCGTGCTTCATTTGAGGCCCGTCGGCGACAAGAACGCCCGGACGAAGACCATGCCCGTGGATGTGATCGCGCGCGTGTTCTTCGGCAACGTCCAGCGATTCCTCGCGAACTACCGCCCCTGCGAGGCGGCCACGCCCGACGCCGTCGTCTCCGCGGAACTCGCGGCATCGCAGGGAGCGGCGGGGCGTGACGTTCTGCGGGTGCGCTGGTGCAGCGTGAGCGGCGACACGGGGCCCTTCCGCCACGTCTGGATGGACGCCCTGACGCACGAGATCGCGCGCCTGGAGGATCGAACGCGCGACGGGCACCTCATCCGACAACTCAACTTCACCCGCCTGTCCCCCGACGAATTCGTTCCGCCCGTACCCGGTTCGGCCGAGAAAGCCAAGGCCTCGCTACCGGCGCTTTCGAGCCGCACGATGGCGAATTTCGACGAATTCGTTTCGCGGGTCGAGATCCCGATCTACGAGCCGGCCGAATTGCCTCCCCGGTACGCCCGAACGGAGTTCGGCTTCGACAATCGCCCCTACGGTTCCGCGGGGACGCCGCTTCGCGTCGCGTGGATCGGGTACGACGAGGGCGTCATGCAGATGAACCTCTTCATCGCGCCGCCCGAAGACATGGTGCGGCTCGAGGCCATCTCGCGAACCGCGGCTCTCAACAAGGGCGGCGCGCACGGCGGTGGCGCAAGTGGAACCGACGCGCCCGTTCCCGGGGGCTGCGCCTCGATGCCGATCGACACGCCCGAAGAGATCTTCGAGTCCGAAGGAGCCGTCACCGTGCGCGTCCGCTCCGACGGGTGCCGCATCGTCGTGCGCCGCGACGATCTGCCCGGCGTCGCGATCGCGCTCGTGGGTTCCGCCGCGACCCCGCGCGACGCCTACATCCGCACGATCCGGAATCTGGTGCTGGTACGCGCGCGCACGAAGTGACGCGAGGCGAGTCGCGATCCGCGTATGGTGACGGTGCGGTGATCGTCCCAACGTAGAGTAGAACCGCTCCTGCCGTCGTTTCACTCTCGCGAGGGTTGCGCGTCCCGTGTACCGCCGATTCCTAAGCGTCCGGTACCTGAAGACGCGGCTCGTCAACTTCCTCTCGATCGGCGGCGTCATGATGGGCGTCGCGGTGATGATCGTCGTGACGTCGGTAGCCGACGGCTTTCAGGCGGAAGTCCGCTCGGTCGTTCGCGGGACGCTTTCGCATCTGATCTTCGAGCCCACCGGTGCCCTGCGTGCGCCCGACGGCGCCCAGGTCGCCGATCCCGCGTTCGCCGAGGTCGAGGCCGCGTTGAAGGCCGATCCCGACGTGGCCGCCGTCGCCGCGCAGGTCGTCAGCTACGTGGTTCACCCGTACGCGAGCGCCGCCCGACGCGATGGCACGTCCGAGTTCTTCCTGGTGCAGGTCGTGGGCATCGACTGGCAGCGCGAAACGGGAGTCGTGCCCGCGCGGGAGGGCGAGTCACCCGCCGAGAGGGAGGCACGGCTCGGGAAGGAGCAGGCGGCTTCCGTCTCGAATCTCGCCCAGACGCTGCTCGCCGTGGGGAATCGAGCGAACCCGTTCGACGACAAGGCCGCCAAGGATCGAGAGCAGAAGACGGCGATCTTCAGCAAGTCGTTCCTCGACTCGTTCAGTCGCAAGCCGGTGCCCGAGGGCGAGGAGGCGAAGTACCTCGGCCAAACGGTCGAGATCCTGACGTTCACGCAGAAGATCAACGCCGTCAGCGGCGAGACCGAGTACAAGCCCGCCACGAGACAGATCCGCGTCGTGGGCGTGTATCAGGCGCGCGACCAGGGTTCCGACCAGCAACGGATCTACATGGCCAGGGAAGACGTTCGCGAGATCGCGAACATCGCGCTCGAGTACACCGAGATCCGCGTCGCACTGAAAGACTACGAGGTCGTCAACGCCGCCAAGCCGCGCCTGCTCGCCCGACTGAGCGTCAAGGACCCGACGACCGGCGCGCTCGTCTCGCCGTTTCGCGGGAGGACCTGGGAGGAGGCACAGCAGGCGATGGTGCGAGCCTTGAACAGCGAGAAGGCGATGCTCCTGATCGTGCTTTCGTTCATCGTCGTGCTCGCCTGCTTCACGATCCTCGCGACCTTGACGCTGACCGTCGTCGAAAAGACCCGCGACATCGGCGTCGTGCGCGCGCTCGGAGCGACGACCGGCGGGGTGCTCTCGATCTTCCTGCGCGGCGGCCTCCTGATGGGGACGATCGGCGGCCTGCTCGGACTGGGTCTGGGCCTTCTCGCGGCCAACCATGTCAACGGCATCAAGGCGGGCCTCGCGTCGCTCGGCATCCACCTGCTCGACGCGGAAGTCTCGATGTTTCGGGAGATTCCCGTCCGCATCGACCCGTTCCAGGTCGGGTGCATCGTCGCCGGGAGCATCGTCGTCTCGTTCCTCGCGGGCCTCCTGCCCGCGCTGCGGGCCTCCCGCATGGACCCGGTCGTGGCGCTGCGACATGAGTGATCCGACGATCCTCCCGGAATCGGACGCCGGTCCCGTCGTTCGTTCGCAGACGCCCACGCTCTCGGCGCGTGGCATCCGCAAGTCGTACAAGGTCGGCGCCGAGCGTCTCGACGTGCTCCGGGGCGTCGACCTCGACGTCCACGAGGGCGAGATCCTCGCGATCCTGGGGACCAGCGGCTCGGGCAAGAGCACGTTGCTCCACGTACTCGGCTGGCTCGATCGCGTCGACGCCGGAACCATTCTCTACGAGGGACGCGACCGCGCGAGCATCTCGCCTTCCGATCAGGCGGCCTTGCGCAATCAGGTGATGGGCTTCGTTTTCCAGTTCTATCACCTGCTGCCCGAGCTGACGGCGCTCGAGAACGTGATGCTTCCGGCGATGATCCGCTTCAAGGGCGCGGCTTGGCGGCAGGCGAAGGCCGACGCCGTCGCGCGGGCGACGTCGCTGCTCGAGCGTGTCGGCCTCTCCTCGCGCATGGGGCATCGCCCGTCCCAGCTCTCGGGCGGCGAGCGTCAACGCGTCGCGATCGCGCGCGCGCTCCAGAACCGTCCGAAGTTCCTGCTCTGCGACGAGCCGACGGGCAATCTCGACGGACGCACGGCGGCCGACGTCCGGCGATTGCTCTGGGATCTGAATCGGACCGACAAGCAGACGCTGGTCGTGGTCACGCACGACACGAAACTCGCCGCCGAGGCGCATCGCTGCGTCCATCTGGTCGACGGCCAGGTCGCGTCGGGCGACGGGCTGGGCGTGCCGGAGGCCTGAGCGCGACCGAGGCGATCCGTCGCCCGCGTTGCCCGCGATCCGCAAGGGGTACCTCGACCCCGATGTCGTGTCCCTGCGCTGGCGTCGCGTCAGCGTCGCGCGCGCGAGCGCGGCGGGCCGAAGACCTCCGCCCAGAGGATGCCCGCGCGCACGCGATCCTTACCGCGCAGATCGGTCGAGCGCAGCAGATCGTGTCCCGTGGCGCCGCCGCGCTTGGCGACCGTCGCAGCCGCCGTGGGATGGTCCCCCGGACGCTTCGACGCCGTGCCTCGATCGGCCCCGATCTCGGTCAGGCGCACATGGTCGTCAATCGCATGGGCGCCGGGCACGTCGTGCGACGTCGGGAGATTCACTCGCGTGTCGGTATGCACGTCGTCGGCCGAACCCGTGCGTCGAGTGCGAACGGCGTCCGGCCGGGGTGCCCGCGGCGTCGGCGGAGGCTTCGCCGGCCACTCCGGATGCCCGTCCCGATCGGAGTCGGTCCGCGGCACCTCGGTCGCCGGAGTTCGTGCGCGCTCCGCGGCGCGCGCCTTCGCCGACTTGAGGGCGGAGTTGATCAGGCTCACCACGACGACGGCGACCAGAATCAGGACCTTGAACAGACTCCGATCGCCGTCGTCGGCCGCGATCATCCAGCAGGCGGTGAAGCCCTCGCCCGTCACGTGGCGCTCGTTCCCTTGTCGGTGCCGCCGCCGAGGTTCTTCCTCATCTCGGTGTCGGCCTGCACATTCTTCAAGTTGTAGTAGTCCATCACGCCGAGGTGCCCGGCCTTGAAGGCGTGGGCGATCGCCAGCGGGATCTCGGCCTCGGCCAGCACCACCTTCGCGCGGTTCTCGACGACCTCGGCCTGCATCTCCTGCTCGCGGGCGACGGCCAGCGCGCGGCGCTCCTCGGCCTTCGCCTGCGCGATCTTCTTGTCGGCTTCGGCCTGGTCGGCCTGGAGGCGCGCGCCGATGTTCTCGCCCACGTTCACGTCGGCGATGTCGATCGAGAGGATCTCGTAGGCGGTCCCCGCGTCGAGTCCCTTCGCGAGCACGGCCTTGCTGATGCGATCGGGGTTGGCCAGCACTTCCCTGTGGTCGGTCGCCGAGCCGATCGTCGCGACGATGCCCTCGCCGACGCGGGCGATGATCGTCTCGTCGGTCGCGCCGCCGACCAGCTGGCGGATGTTCGTGCGCACCGTCACGCGCGCGCGCGCGAGGATCTGGATGCCGTTCTTGGCGACCGCATCGATCGTGTCCTTGCCCTTGCTCGGATCGGGGCAATCGATGACCTTCGGGTTGACGCTGGTCTGGATCGCTTCGAGCACGTTTCGTCCGGCGAGGTCGATGCCTGAGGCCGTCTTGAAGTCGAGCGGGATGCCCGCGCGATCGGCCGCGATCATGGCGCGGATGACGTTCTGGACGCGCCCGCCGGCCAGGTAGAGGGCCTCCATCTCGTTCGTCTCGGCCTTGATGCCCGCCTGCACCGCCATGATCTTGCTGTTGACGATGATCGAGGCATTGACCTTTCGCAACCACATGCCGACCAACGCGAAGATCGGGATGTCGGCCTTGCTGAAGTACGCCTGGACCCAGAGCTTGAAGAACTTGAGCACGATGAACAGGAACACGAGGACGATCAGCGCCCCGACGATCAGGAAGATCGTCTTCAGGTCGGGGGCGTCGGCGGCGAGGAGGGACGTCATGGATGGGCTCACGGGACGGGGGAGTGGGACGGTTGTCCCGAAGAGTCAGCGGGGAGAAGCGAGGGGGCGGGCCGCGTGGGGATCCATGGCGCGCACGACGATGCGGAAGCCCTCGACGGACGTGACGCGGACGCGGGTCCCGGCGTCGATCTGACCGCTCTCGGCGACGACGCTGCGGCGCTCCGCGCCGAAGAGCGCCGTGCCCGAGGGGCGAAGATCGGTGATCGACTCCCCCTCGGACCCGACCAGATGCTCGCCGCGCTCGATGCCCGAGGACGGGTCGGCGGGCGCCGCGGGCAGGATCATCCGGCGCCCGACGCCGAAGTGAGGCAGCAGGCGAAACGCGAGCTTCAGGAGCAGGGGAACCGCGACGACTTCGATGACGATCAGCACGGCGAGGACTCCGCCGCCGAACTCGTCGTACGCGAGGATGTCGGCGCCGACCAACGCGGCGGCCGCCGCAACGCCGAACATCCCGAGCGAGGGAAAGAGCACCTCGGCGACGCAGAAGAAGAGGCCGAGCAGGAGGAGAACGACGATGGTCGTCATGGCGTGCGCGCCTTTCCGGACGGGCGCACGACGACGCGATGTCCCTCGACGCGCACGACCTCGAGCGCCGTGCCGGCGTCGATGAACTCGCCCTCGCTCACGACGTCGACGGTGGGGGCCCCGCGGCCGTCGAAACTCGCGTGACCGGCGGGCCTCAGATCGGTGGACGCAAGGCCGCGCATTCCCGTGACGAGCGCCGCGCGCGAAGGCGCGGCCTGTGCGAACGCCGTGAGTCCCTGGGCACCGGCGACCAGCGTGCGTCCACCGAAGGGAAGGCGGGGGAGGGCGCGGGCCAGCGCATAGAAGACCGCCGCGGTCGCTCCGATGGCGAGGATCGTCTGGAGGAGGAACGACTTCGCGGTCTCGAACGAGAGATTGCCCCGGTGGCTGAACGAAGTTCCCGTCGCGAGGAACAGGAACCCGGCGCCCATCGCGACGATGCCGAGCAGGCCCGCGATCGTGAATCCGGGAATGAAGAACGCCTCGGCCAGCAGCAGGAGGACGCCGAGACCCGCGAGGAACAGCGCGAGCCCGTTCGAGAGTTCGGCCGTCGCGGTCACGAGCCCGAGCAGCGTCAGCGCGACGACGCCCACGATCGCGGGCGTTCCGATCCCCTGATAGAGCGTCATGACCACGCAGAGCATGATGATTCCGGACAGCACGCCTGCGATGCCGAGCAGCCAGCGCCCGGCCAGTTCCGACGTCGACATCGTGACGTGGTCGAGGGTCGCGCCGCCGACGAGCAGCGACGCCTCGAACGCCTTCGTGTCGGCGAAGACGCGCGTGACGAATCCCAGCCGTTGAGCCTCCGAGGTCGTCAGCGTCAGGAGCTGGCCGGTGGGAACCGCCACCGAGAGGCGTCGGAGGTCCTTCTTCGCATGTCCGGCGATCTGATCCTGGTCGCGTGCCGAGTCGAACTCGTCGCCGAAGACGTAGTGCGTCTTCGAGGTCCCGATGACCTCGACCTCGATCACCGACCGATCTTTGGTGACGAATTTCTCGACGAGGACCGGGTCCCAGCCCTTCATGCGCGCGAGCCGTCGGAACTGCGCGCGCAGGTACGTCTCGATCTTCTCGCCGGCGGGCACGATCCCGGCTTCGCCGCCCATGATGATCGGCTGGCAGTCGCCGATCGTCGCATGGGGTGCCATCACGATCTCGTCGCAGGCGAGGGCTGAGAACGCGGCGGCCGAGATCGCCTCGTGTTCGATCCACGCGGTCGTGCGGATCGATTTCGGGAGCGCGAGGAGCGCGTCCGCGATCTCGAGCATCGAATCGACGCGTCCGCCGGGCGAATCGATGGCGAGCACGATCGCCGTGACGCCGTCCGCTCGAGCCGCCGCGAAACTGCGCTTCAAGTAGGCCGCGAGCGACGGCTCGATGGCGCCCTCGAACTCGATGACGCGGACTTTCCCCGTCGGCGCGGTGACCGCCTCGTCGGCATGGGCACGGTGTCCGAACGTGCCGAGCACGGCGCAGGTCGCTGCAAACACGGCGACGGTGCGTCGGGCGAGCATTCGGACGCGATCGAGCGTTCCCGTCATGCGGCCATCCTACGGGAACGCCGGGGCCGACGGCGAGTCGAGCGGGGCTCTCAACGGATCGCGCCGAACGTCGTCAGCGTGCCGACGTGTGCCGGGCCCGTGCCGACGAACGTGTTCGGGGCGAGCGTGCCCGAAACGGCCGTGAAGAGCTCCGGGTTGCCCTGGACCGAGGGGAGGATCACGATCGGTCCGAGCGTGGCGCCGACCTGCGTCACGAGCTGCGTCGTCCCGGCCGCGAACGTCGTCGGAAAGAACGGCGACCCGACGACGTCGTCGGGAAGGGCGATCACATAGAGCCGCCCCGGCTTGGGCGCGGGGAAGGCGAAGAGATCGCCGAAGCCCGAGGCGGCGAGCGTCGAGCCGTCCGGGGATATCGCGAGTCCCGCCACGTTTCCTCCGGGACTTCCCGCGGCGGCCGGATCGATCGGAATGCCGTTCTTGGGGCCGCGCAGGACGGCGACGAGCGACGCGTCGACCGTGTCGGTGAACAGACCGTCGGTGCGCAGGAGATAGACCTCGCCCTTGACCGACGAAGCGAGCGCCGCGATGTGGTGCCCCACGGCGTCGAATCCGAGCGCCGGACGTGCGGAGGAAAGTCCGGCGAGGCCGAGGTCGAAGACGCCGAGGCGGGCGCGGGATGCGCCGTCGAACACCTCGACGGCGGAGGGCGTCAGCGGCACGAGGTTGAACGCCGCGTCAAATCCCGTCGTCCCGGCGGTCGTCACGAGCAGGCGGCTGATTCCGCCCGTCGAGACGATGGGCGTCACGGCGGCGGGGCTGTAGCCCGCGGTGCGGATCGTCTCGGTCGCGAGCCCGCCGGTCGGTCGTCGCGTGACCGGCGACGCGAGCGTCAGGTCGACGTCGAACACCTCGACCGTGCCGGGGTACTTGACGGCACCGTAGGACGGCGCGCCGACGATGAAATTCGCCATCGCGACGAAGAGAAGCCCCTTCTGGACGCCGGTCGCGACGAACGCGACCCCCTCGGCCCCGGATTGGACGAATGTCTGGCCGGGAACCAATCCGCCCGTCGAGTCGAGCAGCGGGGCCTGGGCCCCGGGCGCGCTGTACGCCAGCGCGAGATTGACCGTCTGTCGGAGCCCGCCCGTCGTTGGGTCGAACACGACGACGTTGGCGCAGGTGGGCACGGAGTCGCTGCCGCCGGCGTTGGCCAGCACGAAGCCGAGGTGGTCGGTCGCGATCTCGATGTCGTTCAGGAAGAACCCGAACGCCACCGGATTCGCCGCGTCGCAGGCATTCCCCTGGCTGTCGACGAGATCGACGGCGCGGATGCGCACCGGCGCGAACGTCGAGGAGGGGACGGGTGCGACTCCGCCCGTGTCGAACGGAAGGATGTCGGCTCCGTCCGCCACGATCGCGTCGGCGTCGGAGAGG
>JANNRO010000408.1:0-24649 GCA_031401505.1 Planctomycetia bacterium | reverse complement strand
CTCGCGGTCGCCGTCGAAGCGGCCCGCAAGGCGTCGGTGCCCAACGACACGATCGCACGCGCCATCAAGAAGGGCTCCGGACAGCTCGGCGAGGGCGTCCAGATCGAACTGGTCACCTACGAGGGCTTCGGCCCCTGCAAGGTGCCGGTGATCGTCGAGTGCATGACCGACAACCGCAATCGCACCGCACCCGAAATGCGCATGCTCTTTCGCAACGGGCAGATGAACGCGAAAGTCGGCTTCTTCTTCGACCACGTCGGCATCATCGAGGCGACGCACACCGGGCTCGTCGACATCGAGGAGGTGGCGATCGAGGCGGGCGCGCAGAACGTCGAGCCGATCGACCTCGTCGCGTCGGGTCAGGTCGCGGCGCCACACCTGGCGGTCGGGCTCGTCGGCGCGAGGTTCCTGACCGACGCGACCGATCTCGACAAGGTGACGCACACGCTGCGCACGGCCGGTTGGGCGGTCACGCTCTCCGATCTCGGCTACGAGGCGAAGGAGCACATGGACCTGCCGCCCGACGAGCGCGCGAAGGTCGAGGACTTCCTCCACGCGCTCGACGACCACGACGACGTTCACCGCATCTACGCCGCGCTCAAGTAAGCCGCGCGAATCGGGGCGCGCCGGGCGCGCCCCGCGCGGTTCGTTCGCTACTTGGCCTTCATCGCCTTCTTCATCGCCTTCTTCGCGAACTTCTCCTTGACCGTCAGCTTCGGCTTGTTGTTCTTCGACACTTTGACTTGACCCTTGGCCACGTGACACCTCGCGGGGAATGCGGTTGATTCCGGGGAAACGTCCCGGCACGAACTGCCATGGTACGCACCCCTCTCGTCGCGCGTGCGTGTTTTCGACCGCATCGCGGCTCTCGACGGAACTCGTCAGGCGCGCGAACCGTCGCCGAGTCTCCTCGCTCGACGCTGCCTCGAGGCCTCGTAGAAGAACGCCGCCGCCGCGCTCGCGACATTCAGCGAATCGACGCCGAGCGCCATCGGAATCTTGGCCGCCTCGTCGCATGCCGCGAGCACGGGCGACGAAATCCCGTCGCCCTCGCTTCCGAACACCACGCACACGTCACCCTCGAGATCGACCTCGGCGAGGGTGCGCCCGCTCGCCGACGGGTGCGCGGCGATCGAGCGCACGCCGGCTGATTTCAGCCGACGCAGCGCATCGGGAAGTCCGAGGCCCTCGACCACGGGGAGCCGGAACACGGCCCCCATCGAGGTGCGGATCGCCCGCGTCAGAAAGGGGCTGCAGGTCGAGTCGGCGACGAGCAATCCGCCGACGCCGAGCCCCGCCGCGTTGCGCACGACGACGCCCACGTTCTCGGCGTTGGTCACGCCGTCGAGCGCGGCGAACAGGCGGGGACGGGGCGCCGCTAGGACGAGTTCGTCCAGCGTCGGGGGACGGGACCGTCGTCCGACCGCTTTGATGTCCTCGCTCGCAAACCCCGTCACCGCGCGAATCCCGGCCTTCGAGGTCGCGAGAAACACGCGGATGACGTCGGATCGCGCGTCGACGAGGTGTCGTACCCTCTCGAAGGCCCGCTCGGTCGCGAGGATCGACTCGACCGGGTACGGGCTTTCGAGCAGGCGGTCGACGACTTTGTCGCCCTCGGCGACGAAGCGCGCGACGCGACCGAGGCCCTTGACGAGGCGCAGGGTCCTGTAGGGCTCGAGCGCTTCGCTCGTGCCGTCGCCGACCGGTTCGAACGTCGAAGGGGCCACGGGACCATCGTCCGACGCCGGTCGTCCGACGCACAGGAAGGGAGCGACGGGGGCGGTCGGACGCGGGTCCCGTCCGCCGATCGGGAATTTTCGTTACCCGGCGCGGGCTCGCGCGTGGGTGATGCATGAAACACTCCACCCGACCGCCCCGCTGCCTCAACGAACTCCTTGCCTCGGCCGCGCCCTCCGCCGCCGAACGCGCGCGCCGATGGACGGAGACGCGCCGGGCCATGCTCGAAATCTGCCCCCATCTCGCCGACGACCTGCTCGAAGAACTCGCGTCGAGGGATCTCCGGATCTTCTGCTCCGCCCTCGATCTCTTCTATTTCCGCGGGGCCTTCGGCAGCACGTTCGAGCGGGAAATCAACCCGGTCTTCTGCTGGCGCGTCGAAGAGCTCGACATGCCCATCGAAGGCGTCATGAAGTACGAGCACGAAGACAACAACCACTACTTCGAAGTCCACGTGTGCCGGGCGTTCCTGCGGCGAAAGTTCGCGGGCAAGAGAGGCCCCGTCACCGCGCGCGGACAAGTCGGCTGCGATCCCCTCGACGCGGTCCTCGGCATCATTCTGCACATGATGCTCCGCGGCATCGCGCTCGGGAACACGGAGTCACCCGACGACACGGAACGCCTCAACGCCTTCCTCGTCGAGCGCCTGATTCCGGGCGGGGAGGCGCTCCGGGTGTGAGCGCTCCGCGCAACGGAGGATCGACGGGCGCCTCGGGCGAAGCCCTCAGAGGCGCGCGATACTGGTGCCGGAGCCCCCGATGCCTACCGATCCCCGCCTGCTCTCTCGTCGCAACCTTCTGAGGGCGGGCGTGTCGATGCCGATCGCGCTCCGGCTCGGCGCCGCCGGTGCGTTCGCGCTCGCGTTGACGCCCGAGCGCGTCGACGCCGACGACACCGAAACGCCGTCGGTGATGGAGGGTCCCTACTTCAAGGCCTCGTCGCCCGAGCGCGCGGTGATCCGCGAGTCGGACACGAAGGGGACGCCGCTCCTGCTCACGGGGCGCGTCCTCTCGACGAAGGGGGTCGGCGTCGCGAAGGCCAAGATCGACGTCTGGCAGGCTGACGGCGACGGGCACTACGACATGGCGAAGTTCCGCCTGCGCGGCCACCAGTTCACCGCCGCCGACGGAGGCTATCGCATCGACACCGTCGTCGCGGGCTACTACCCCGGGCGCACGCGCCACATCCACGTGAAGGTCCAGGCGCCGGGACAGCCGGTGTCGACGACGCAACTGTTCTTTCCGAACGAGCCTGCCAATCGTGGTGATCGGCTCTACTCGACCTGGCTACGCATGAAGACCTGGGACGTGGAGGGCGGCAAGGCCGCGTCGTTCGACTTCGTCGTCCGCACCGCGTGAAGCATCGGCGGGTAGGATTCGATCGTCCAGCCCTCGACGGTCCCCCGACGGACGTGCTTTCGATCCCCATGCGCTCGCTGATCCGCCTCGCCGCCTTCGTCTGCCTCGTACTTCTGGTCGGCGGCGTCCGGATCGCGCACTCCGAAGACCCCCTCCCCCCGCGGATCAAGCCGGGGCATTGCGGGTGCAAGGAGGGAAAGGCCTGCTTCCACTATCTCCGCGCACCCTTCAAAGCGCCCGAGGAGGCCTGCGTCTGCGGTCTGTGTCAGATCAAGGGCGACTGCGGAACGAACCCGAAGCCCGACGCGTGGAGCACCGACTGCATGGGTTCGCAGAAGCCCGAGTGCTTCTGGAAGCGGCACGCGTCGTCGTGGGGCATCCAGTGCGCGCGCTGCGCGATCGACACCGAGGGCAAGACCTGCGACGGCCTGCCCGGTGCGCCCGACGCCGCGACGAAGGCACAACTCGCCAAACAGTGGGCGCTCGAGTTCGCCGATCCGGCGTTGCGTCCGAAGGCGTGCGTGGGCTGGAGCAAGCACTTCTACTGCGCGAGCGACATCACGTCGTTGAAGGTGCTCTCGCAGGGTGGCGCGCCGCGCATCTACGACTCGCACGAGATCGTCCACCTCTTCCTCCAGCGCGCGGAAGTCGCGTACGACGACTTCATCGCCGGGTTCGGCGCGCAGGTCCGCCAGGACAGGCCGATGGCGATCTACCTCGCGCAGAAGTCGTCGAAGAAGGACGCGTGGCGCGCGGCCTATTTCGGGGGGGCCCGGGCCCAGATGGTCTACTCGGGTGCGCTCGGCAAGATCGCGGGAGGCTTCTGCTGGAACGGCTTCGCGGCGTCCTACGACCAGTACGGCGACGATCGCGACCTCCACGCGTACTGCCGCCACATGATCGGCCACATCCTGTTCTCGTGCTGGCATGGCGTCAACGGGCTGCACAAGTTCTGTCCGCGCTGGGCGTTCGTCGCGTCGGCCGATTGGTTGTGCAAGCAGCACCCGCTCTTCGCCGACTGGACGACGTTCTGTCACGAGGAAGGCAGCCCGATCAGCGGCAGCGGGAAGGATTGGGACCAGAAGGCCCGGGGGATCGCCGCCGGCGCGCGAAAGCCGATCGAAACGATGCTGACGATCCCCTCCATGTCGCACCTCGAGCAGGACGACTACGTCCGCGGGTGGTCGATGATGGATCTGATGTTGAGGGAGGACCGCACGCGCTGGCTCGCGACGCTCGGGAAGATCCGCGAGGGCAAGGACTTCTCCGCCGCGTTCCGCGAAGGGCTAGGCATGACCCCCGAAGACTTCGATGCGCGCTGGGCCGATCGCGTGCTCGGCAAGCGCAAGACGATGGGGGAGACGCCGAAGGACGTCGCGGCCGCGGGCGTCACGGGTGGGGTCGACGCGCAGGAGCGACGGCGCGTCCAGCGCGAGACCGACCCCGCGACGCTCACCGAGTTGATCCGGGGGCTCGACACGCTGCGCGACGTCGAGACGGCCAAGGTCGTGGTCGGGAAGGTTTCGATCGACTCCGACGCGGTGCGTGAGGCGGTCGTGATCCTGATGCAGAAGACGCCCACGCCCGAGGTCGTCGCATGGCTGCGCACGGAAGGGCTCGGCGACTCGAACGGCGTCGCGCGAGCGCTCGTGGCTCGCGCGCTCGGCGTGGTGAAAGACGTCGCCGCCCGTCCCGCGCTCGAGGCCATGCTCGACGACACGTTCTGGCTCGCGCGCGCGAACGCCGCGAAGGCGTTGGCCGACATCGCGAACCCGGCCTCCGGTCCCGTGCTCGCGGCCAAGATCGACGACACCAATCCCAAGGCGTTCATCGCGAAGCTGGACGCCCTCGCGACGTTCGGAGCAGCCGGCAAGCCCGCGACGAAGTCGGTCGCCACGCATCTGGGCGACCGCGAGTGGCAGGTGCGGTTGACCGCCTGTCGGGCGCTTGCCGCGTTCGGCAACGCCGATTGCGTCGAGCCCCTGATCGAGCGACTCGAGGGTGAAAGTGGTCGGCTCCAGCGCGAGGTGCTGAAGGCGCTGCGCTCGGTCACGCACGAGAACTTCGGGGCCAACCCGCAGTCGTGGCGGGCATGGTGGAAGACCCAGAAGCCGAAGGGACTTCCTCCCCCGCCCGACGTCGCGCCGCCGCGCAATCCCGAGGACGACCGCTACGCGAAGCCCAAGAAGAAGTCCGGAGGCCCGGACGACGAGGAGCCGACCTACTACGGGCAGCGCATCTTCGCGCAGAGCGCCGTCTTCGTGATCGATCTGTCGCTGTCGATGAAGACGACGATCGAAGTGCCCAAGGACGCGCAGGAAAAGCTCGGCACGCTCGGAGCGGGCCGGCGCATCGACATCGCGCGCGCGGCGGCCCTGAGCGCCATCTCGAAGCTCGATCCGCGCACCCGCTTCAACATCATCTTTTTCTCGACCGTCGTGCGTCCCTGGCAGACAGGACTCGTGCCGGTCGGGGGCGAGCGCGAAGCCGCGATCTCGGCCGTCTCATCGGCGGCGCTGGAAGCCGAGACGAACATCTTCGGCGCGTTGCGCGCCGCCGTCGGACTCCACGAGAAGCCGACGCTCTCGGCCGATCTCGACGCGATACCCGACACGATCTACTTCATGACCGACGGCACGCCGTCGGTCGGCGACATGACGCAGACGCTCGCGATCCTCTCGTGGATGCGTGACTTCAACCGGTTCGCCAAGACCGAGCTGAACGTGATCGCGATGGGTTCGCTCGGCATCGACCTCGACTTCCTCCGCCGGCTCGCGACCGAGAACAACGGCGTGTTCATCCACGTCCCCGACCGGAAGTGACCGGTCGATCGACCTGACTCGACACAGGACGCGAGTAGCATGGCGCATCGTTCTGGGAGAGAACCGCGCCCATGGGTGATCAGGTTTGCCGTCTCGTTCTCGCGTCGCTGATGCTGGCGACCGTCATCCCGTTTCGATTCGTCGAGGCGAAGGACGAACCGCCGAAGTCGACCTCCGATGCCGTCCGAGAAGAGCTGCTCGCCGCGTACTTCGCCGCGCCCGCGATTCGCCACGCGTTCGTTTTCAAGCGGGGGGAGAAGCGCAATGAGATCGAGATGTTCCGTTCGGGCGATCGAATCGGGTCGTTCGTTCGTGGCACCGGCCTCGATGACAAGGACGTCTGGATCGTCTGCGACGGCCGCCGGTTCGCCATCGTGAGCGAGCGGGGCGGGATCGCGACGGAACATCTCGTGGCCCAGGGCCCTTCCGAACGTTGGCCTGCCTACGAGAAGGCGCTCCGCGCCATCGCCGAGCGCGGTGCGGGGCGAGCACTGACGATCCCGCCTCTTCGGCTTTGCCATTCCCTGTCGATTCGCACGAGTACGCAGAGTGTGGAGAAACTCACCCTCGGATGTCAGATCAGTTTCGGGCCCTCGGTCGAACCCGATTGGCTTCAGTCGAGTGCCTTCGCGTCGCGGCCGGGGACGGTCGTCGACGATCTCGTCCCGGCGACCATCGGTGGGTTCCCGGCCCTCGTTCATCGTTCCGATGGCTTCGTTTCGCAGATGTCCGGCCGGCACGCGAAGACGGGCGAGTTCTGGACCTTGACCGAGACGCGATCCCCGATCAGTCCGGAGAGGTGGATCGAGAAGATCGACTCGATTTGTCGATCTCCCCCGACGCCGGAGGGTGAGGCATTTGCGATTGCGCTGTTCGGCGGTCTCTCGCTGCGTGCGTCCGTTGAAGCCCTCGGCGGCCTCCCGGCCACGGTTCGAAGCGATCCGCGCTTTCTGCGTTGGGCGATCGTCACGCTTGCATCATGCGCGTGGCGATCAGCCGAAGCGACGACGTGCCTTCGCCGAATGGGACGCGAGTCGTATGCGCAGGCGATGAACGGTCTCGAGAAGCGGCTCTCCGATTCCGATCGAGCGACCGCTCGGGCGGATGCCGTAGGCGGCATCGTCGGGAGTTGGTGGTCGATGACACAAGGCCTCCTCGGCACGGCGAAGGACTGGAAGGGATGGGAAGGCACGCCCGACGCGACCGTCGCCCTCGTCTTCCAGTCGCTTCAGGAGGAGTTGACCGACGCGGTTTCGGAGTCGATGAGACAGGGATTCGATGACGCCGCGGCCGCGCGCTGACGGGATGAACGACGTGCGCGCGCGACGTTGCTCGGCCTTCGTGTCGCCGGTGCACGGACATCGGGGCCGGCGCACCCGGTCCCGGCGGCACCCGAGCCCCTGATTCAGTTGAGCAGCGCCCACGTCGCGACGTAGGCGGCGACCTCGCGCGCGATGGCCCTGACTTTCCATCTTGACGGGCTCGTCTCGACGGCGGGCACGGTCCGTACGACGATGCCCGCGCGATCAGCCAACAAGCGGACGCGCGCGAGGTGGTAGTCGTGCGACACCACGATCGCGCGGGTGAGTCCGCGTTCGTGAAGCAGCGTCGAGAGAAAGCGCACCGACGATGCGGTGTCGACACCCGACTCGTCGAGGACGATCGCCGCGTCGGGTACGCCCGCCTCGCGAGCGATGCGCCGCATGACCTCGGGTTCGCTGGCCGCGGCGGTGGGGTCCCGCCCGCCCGACATCACGAGCAGCGGCGCGAGGCCGTCCTTCCAAAGCGCACACGCCGTCCTCGTCCGATCGAGCAGCGAACCCGACGGCGACCCGTCTTCGTTGACCTTCGAGCCCAGCACCAGGATCGCGTCCGCCGGCGCGCGGTAGTCGGTCGCTCCGAAGGCGTTCAAGAGCGCGAAGACGAGCGCCACCCCGGCGAGCGCGATGCGCACGAGACGCCGGGCGGGCCTCCCGTCCGAGCGAGTCGCCGTCCGTCGTCTCGTCGCGCAGATCGTCCAGGGAACGACCAGCGCCATCGCCACCAGCGTCGCGGGTGGCGCCCAACCAGCCGCGCGAAGCCGTCCGTCGATCAGCGCGAGGGCATGGCGTCCGAGAGCCTGTCCCGCGAGCGCCGTCACGAGCACACCGGCGACGACCGACGCGACGCGCGAAGCCCTCGGGAATCGGAGGAGGAGGGGCGTGGGGAGGAGGACGAGCATGGCGAACATGGGCGCGATCATCGAGTCGAGAGCCGTGACGCCGGTCGAGCCCACGAACAGCGGATGGATGGCCGAACCGGGGCGAACCCGATCGAGCGCCGCGCCGAGGAGCACGGCGAGTGACAGCGTCGTGACGCCCGTGTCGACGACGGCCATGAGCGCAGTTGCAACGCGATTCCGGTGATTCGCCACGCGCACCTCCAAGCCCTTCCGGAGATCGGTCGCGGGCGGCTCGAACTCGATCGACGTTTGGTCCGATGCGCGCCTACGATCGGGGCGGCGGTCGAAGCGCCGGATCGAACACGGCGTCGAGGAGACGATCGAATGCCTCGACTTCGGCCCCCGGCGCCGCCGCCGCGAGCAGCGCCCGATGGACGTCCGGATCGTCGCGGCCGAGCGTGGCGATCGCATCCTTCGTCCCGAAGAACCAACGGCGGCGGACCTCCGCCCAGGCGGGAAGCGACTGCACGAGGACGATCGCCCGCTGTACGGCGGCGAGGGTGGGATCGGCGGAGCGGATGCGCTCCCGCATCTTCGCGCCCCAGGCCCAGAGCGACTCGACATAGCCGAGGTCCTGCGCCGGCGGCGGTTGACTCAAGAGGTAGCGCGCGCGGGCGATCAACCGATCCCCGGAGCCCGCGTCCTGCGCGAGCACGCGTGCGTGCGCGAGGCCCGGCGCGTGCTCGATGAGTTTCGCGGCCAGCCCCTGTTCGTCGAGCACGTGGACGTCGAGGTCGAACCCCCTCCAGCGTCGGACATCGCGATCGGGACCACCGTCGGCTCGGACCGCGAGCACGTCGACGTCGCTCGTCGGCGCGGCGTCGCCCCGGGCGCGCGATCCGAACAAGACCACGGTGTGAGCCCCGTGGGTGCGTCGCATCTCGTCGGCGAGCGCGGCGACGTCGAGATCGGTACCTGCGGGGACCCGGCTCATCCCGGCGAGTGTAGTCCCTTCGCAGTCGCGGTCCCCCTCCCCTTTTCGCGTTTCTCCCATCGGGCGTCGCCGTCAGGCCGAGTCGAGATTCGAAACGGGATCACGGGACGCGCTCGGGCGCCGGATGCCGGGCACCACGATCGCGACGAGCGATGAAAGCGCGACCCAATACCCGATCCGGTACTCGTCGCGCAGGGTGTCGAGGACGACGCCGACGCCGTGGCCGTTCTTCGAGTACGTGATTGCGTCACCGACGAGAAACATGAGCGCGTGCAGGAGCGTCAGGAGGGCCTGCGCCGACACGTGGGCCTCGGGCTCGGTCCAGGTGCGCCCCCGCCGTCGTACGAAGAGGACCGCGACGACGACGCCCCATGCCAGGGCGATTTCGAAGCGGCGTGCCCCGATCGGGAGGATGCCGCCGTAGTCATGATCGAGATAGACCCATTCGAAGACCGCGATTCCGATTGCGCACGCGGTCAGCATCCAGCCGGCCGCGCGACGCGACCGGGGACCGATCGCCGCCAGCCCGAGCGCGAGCAACCAGATCGGAATGAGGAGATAGGGGTACCAGGTGCGAACCCGCCACAGAGCCGCGATCGGGCCGCCCTTGCGCCAGGCGCGGCCGAACGGCTGCGTGATCTCGTCGATCGGGATCTGAACGGATTCCGGTGAGGCCCGGGACGCCCGACTTGCGGCCGGTTCGCGTGCTCTCGGCCCCCCGCCGCAACTGTGGACCGGCAGGAACAGCGTGACGGCGAAGGCGAGGATCCCGACGAGGCGCACGCCTCGCGCGAATGACGACTCGACGGGCCCGGCCTCTATGGCGACGGTACGCACGTCGTGAGCGTAGCGACCGGTCGGACGGCGGTCCCGTTCGCCGATCGGAGGGCTGTCGCGAATCAGAGAACGCGGATCAGAGAACCGGTGCGAAGAGGTTCGCGACCCGCACGCCGAGCCCGAAGATCCAGCCGCGGGCGACGACGTCGGCGTAGGTGAGCGGCACCGCTCCCTCGAAGTCACGTTCCAGCATCTCGGCCGTCAGGCGCGCGAACTCGGCGTCGTCGAAGAGGATCGTCAACTCGAAATTCAGGCGCAGCGAGCGGTTGTCGAGGTTCGCCGTGCCCACCGCGGCGAGGCGATCGTCGATCAGCATGACCTTCTCGTGGAGGAAGCCCTTCGTGTAGATGAGGAGTTTGATCCCCGCCCGCTCGCAGGCCTCGACGTACGCGAAGCGCGCGAGCCAGATGAGGCGGTGGTCGGAGCGCTCGGGCAGGAGAATGCGCACGTCCACGCCGCGCATCGCGGCGAGCGTCAATGCGCTCATGACCGCGTCGTCGGGCACGAAGTAGGGCGTCGCGATCCAGAGGCGCTCGTGGGCGTGCCCGATCAGGTCGGTAAAGAGGAGCGAGCACGTCTCCTCCTCGTCGGCGGGGCCGGTCGGTACGCACAGCACGCGCCGCCCCGGCCGGGCGGCAGCCTCGGTGTCCCAGCGCAGCGAGATGTTCTTTCCCGACGCCCAATGCCAGTCTTCGACGAACGGGAGTTGGATCGTCGAGACGGCGGGACCCTTGATGTAGACGTGCGTGTCTCGCCATGGGCCGAAGCGTCGATCGTGGCCCAGATACTCCTCGCCGACGTTCAAGCCCCCGGCCCACGCCTCGTGGCCGTCCACCACGACGAGTTTGCGGTGGTTTCGGAAGTTGAGCTGGAAGCGATTCGCGTGTCCGCGGCGGGTGTTGAACGGCAGCACCTGGACGCCCGTCGCCGCGAAGGCGTCCACCCGGCTCTTCGTCAACTCGTGGGATCCGACTTCGTCGTAGAGGACATAGACGCGCACACCCACTTTCGCCTTGGCGATCAGCCGCTCGGTCAGCGCGCGGCCCAGGCGGTCGTCGCGTAGGATGTAGAACTGGACGAGGACGTAGTCTTTGGCGCGATCGATGCCCTCGAGGATCGAACGAAACGTCTCGTTCCCGTCCACGAGAAGTTTGGCCTCGTTGCCGACCGTGAACGGGAGCCGCGCGAGCCGCACGAGGACACGATCCTCACGACCCTTCGGCGTGTCGATGAGGCCCTGGGCCGAGTACTTGGCAGCCACGACGCCCGCTTCCGGCGCCATCTCGCGCAGGTGGAGTCGCCGCGCGAGCACGTAGCCCGCGAAGCGACGCCGCCCGAATACCCAGAACAGCGGCACCGCCAGCACGGGCATCGTGACGAGCGAGACCACCCACGCGATCGCGCCCTGCGACGTGCGGACGCGGAACAGCGCGGTGATCGCCGTCACGACACCGAGCGTGTAGACGGCAGCCACCAGCCAGAACGTGATCATCGGCGAAGTCTACCGGGGTCGGCACCGTTCCCCGGTTCCCGCCCTGCCGTGATCGACGGGGGTGTCGCCTGGCGTGTCTCCGGGTGGGGGCACACTTGCGCGAACGAGGACACGACATGAATCCGCGAGACGACGGCGGGCGGCGCAATTTCTCGAGCGGAGCGCCCTTCGAGCCGATCGTCGGCTACTCGCGGGCGGTCCGCGTCGGCGCCGCGGTGTACGTCTCCGGAACGACGTCGCTCGACGCCGCCGGGCAATTGGTCGGTGCGGGCGACGCGTACGCGCAGACGCGTCGATCGCTCGAGATCGTCGCGCGGGCTCTCCTACTCGCGGGGGCGCGGCTCGAGCACGTCGTCCGGACGCGGATGTACGTCACGCGCATCGCCGATTGGAAGGAGATCGGCCGCGCCCACGGCGAGGTGTTCGGTTCGATCCGTCCCGCGACGACGATGGTCGAGGTGTCGGCGTTGATCGACCCGCGGATGCTCGTCGAGATCGAGGCCGACGCGGTGATCAGCGACCCGTGATTGCGGCGCCGCCGTTCAGGCAACGGGGCGCTTCAGATAGAGCATCACGCCCTTGGGTCCCGCCATCTTTTCGAAGCCGCCGATCGTGTTGACGGCGACGAGTTCCCATCCGTCGGTGCCCAGCTTCTGGAGGTGGGCCTGGATGGCGGCGTCGTTGGACTTGATGTCCTCGACGAGCAGCACCGCGGCCGTCTTGTCGGAGCGGTAGATCGGGAGGCGGTCGACACGGTAGTCCCACTTCATGACGTCGCTCCCGGGTTTGACTCGGCGAAACGCTCTGGCAGGACGTGTAGCACCGGGCGACGAAAAAGTCACGGGGCCGAACTCGTTGGACGCCGCTCTGGCAAGCGTGCCGGCACCCGGAAGGAGTCGATCGAACTTCATTCAAACGCGTGCCTCGAGTCGATGCATCCTGCAGCGTCCGAGCGTACCCGTGTCAGGGCAGGAACTGCCGCCAGGCATCCGACTCGGCGACCGCCTTGATCTCCCGATTGCGGGCCTCCAGGAATCGGCGCATGTAGCCGGTCAGGAACAACCGTTCGGCGACCCAGCCGAGTGGGCCGAGCGGGGCATCAAAGTCGAACACGTCGGTCATCACCGTGCCGCCGCGGCCGTCGTCGGCGAAGAGGTGATCGTGATCGAAGCGGGCGAACGCGCCCTTGACCATCGAGTCGCGCAGGAGCCGAGGACGTTCGAAGGCGGTGATCCGGCTCGTGAGCGTCTGCGTGCGTCCGAAGTGCTTCGCACGCCAGCTGACTTCGTCTCCGAGTTCGAGAAGTCCGCTCGTGCGCCCGCCGATCGCGATCTCGCCGGTCGCCGATGTCGAACGGGTGTGCATCTCGACGCTGCGGGAGAGGTCGAAACAGCGTTCGAGAGGGGCGTCGATCGGCGTCGTCAATTCGATCCGCACCATGGGCCTCACCGTCCTCGCCACCGACTGCGATCGCCCCCGCCGACGCAGCGGGAGCAGCAGGGTATCCCGCCGCGTGGCACGGGCCTTCGAACCGGATCGGGGAAATCCGCGACCCGTCGTCGTATTCTTGCGCCATGCGCCGGATCGCGTCGGTCGTTTCGCTGCTCGTGCTTCTCGCCGTGTTGGCGCCGGCGTCCGTCGTCGGGGCCGATTCGGCCGCGTACCTCGACGGCCTCGACGCGCTCGCACGAGGCGAGTTCGACGCCGCGCGCCGACAATTCGAAGCGGCCGTCGACGCCGACGAAGACGATCCCGCACCGCATCTCGCGCTCGCGGCGTCGCTCACCTTCCTCGAGCGGTTCGACGAGGCGTTCGCGCACGCCGATCGCGCCGACAAGCTGCTGCTCGGGAAGCAGAAAGCGCCGCGCCTGTGGAAGGCGACGATCGTCGCGATGCAGGGGAAGTTGAGCGAGGACACGAAGTACTTCCCCGCGGCGACGCGGGATCCGTTCGAGACCGATCTGCGCGAGATGTCGCATCGCTACGGCGACCCCATCTTCCGCGCGACGACGCTGCGCGAGCCGAGAAGCGACGCCGAGGCGGTCCTCAGGCGGGAGCGGGCGCTCTTTGCCGACCTCGCGCGGCGCTTCGTCGAGCGGATTCGTCCCGCGACGCCGCAACTGCGTCCGGCGCTCGCCAAGCGCGGCATCGAGAAGTTCCTGAAGGGCGAGTTCGCCGCGGCGTACGGCGACCTCCTCGACGCACATCGGATGGATCCGGCCGATCTCAACGCGCTCTTTCATCTGGCCGGATGCCGGAGCGAACTCGGCTTCTTCGAGGGGGCGCGCGACGGATACACGCGCTGTCTGACGAAGGAGACCCGCTGGAAAGAGGCCTACGCCGGGCGCTCGGTCGCCTATGCAGGGCTCGGTGACGACGGGAGGGCCCGTGCCGATCTCGCGATCGCGAAGTCGCTCGGCTTCGACGTGGGGGGCGCCGAGGCGGCCGTCGCGAAACGACTGCGGCCGCCGCCCGTCGACGTCCCGGCGACGCTGCGCGATCTCCTGCGCGCGCCCGATCGCGCGGCCGACTTCGCGCGCGTCCACGGCGCCAGACGCAAGCGCGCCGACGAGACCTATCAGGACGGTCTGCGCATGCTTCGGGACTCGGGCGATCTCGCGGCCCTCGGCGCGTTCCTCTACGACAACGCGACGACGGCGCTCGTCGAGTGGGTCGAACCACGCAGCGATCCCACGCCCGTGCGCCCTCAGGAATCCGACTCCGAACTGACCGAAGCCGAGAAGACGCTCGACGCGGCGCTCGGGAAGAACGCCGCCGACGTGCGCGCGAAGGCGTATCGAGCCGCGTGCCGCATGCGACGGTTCGAGTGGGACAAGGCCACGCAGGAGCTCGAGGACGCGCTGTCGCTGGCACCGAAGGACCCGCTGGTGCTCGACCTCTTCTCGCAAGTGGTCGATCACGCGGCGTCGGTCAACGCGGCGGCGGCCGCCGACCTGCGTCGCGTCCAGTCCTGGTCGGACTACTGGTACATCTACACGCGCTGGCCCTCGAAGGCCGAACTCCAGCAGGCGGGGGCGCTGGATCGCGAGGCGGCGCGACTTCGCGAGAAGGCCCGCGCCGCCCTCGCCGCCGCCGCCGAGGAAGCGGCCGGGACGACCCGCGGTGACTTGCTGCGAGCGCGCATCGCCGAGGGCGAGGGCAACCTCGAAGGCGCGCGCAAAGCGTGTCTCGCGGCGACCAAGCGCGACGAGACGTCATGGCCGGCGTGGCGCAAGCTGGCGGAACTCGAAGGTCGCCTCGGGCACGTGAAGGAGGCCTACGAGGCGCAGTTCCGCGCGGCCAATCTGACGCACACGACGTCGGCGCCGATGCTCAAGTTCGCGTGGATCGAACTCGCGCGCACGGCGTTCAAGTCGGTCGGCGACGCGCTCGACGTGGCCGAGCGTGGCGACCCGACCGACCCGCGCGTCGCGGCCTATCGCGGTGCGCTCGCCGAGGCGAGGGAGAAACCCGAGGAGGCGGCGGGTTGGTACGACGTCGCCTTTCGTCTCGCCGAGATCCGGATGGCGTCCAACGGCGTCGTCGCGGGCGAGACCGGCGCGCGGCTGGTGCCAGGCGACGTCGCGCTCGCGATGCGCCTCGCGTTCCGCGTCGGACGCATCCACCTCGGGCTCGGGAAGCCCGACGTCGCGCTTGCCTCCCTGTCGCGCGTCACGACGTATCTCGCGAGGACGTCGGTGGCCGATCGGTACCTCGCTGTGCCGAGCGCCACGCTGCCGGGACCGATGTCCGAGACGGGTCTCCCGCCGCCTGCCCCCAATCTCGAGACGATCGCCGCGTGGATCGAGTTGCGTACGGGCGACGCGCTCGCAAGACTCTCGCGGGCGGCCGAGGCGCTCCCGCACTTCCAATGGGTCTCGTCCTTCGAGTCGAGGAAGCCCTCCATCGCCGACGTCGGCATGGAGATCCGCGAGCCCGCCGCGCTCGCGCTCGCTCACGTCGCGAAGACGCTCCTCGCCCTCGGTCGAACGGAAGAGGCCCGCCGCGCCCGCCTCTCAATCCCCCGAAGGCGCGACCTGACGCCGTCGTCCCAGCGCGAACTCGAGGCGATCACGGCCGAGTTGGACGCGGCCCTCCGAGGCGGACGCTGATCCCGTCGCCCGATCGAACGCCGATCCGGGTGGCAGGAACGAGGTCGCGCGCACGTTCGGAGTCTCCTTGCGCGACGGGGGCTCCGAGTAGCCGGCGAGCCAGGCCAGCAGGCCGATCAGGCCGAAGTACGCCAGTGCCGCGGCGCGTCGCTGGCCGGGTTCGACAGTCGCCTCCTGCGTGTATCCGGCCCGCGGTCCGGTCAGGCGATCGACGAGACGCCCCTGGTCGCCCGATGCCGCCGCCACGACGCGACGGTGAACGCGGATCGCCTTCACGATGCCGAGTACGAGAATCGCGACGAGGAACAGCATCTGTGGATTCGTGCCCCCCGGTCGGGTCTCTTCGCCCGTGGCGGTCAGCGCGGCGATCAGCCCGGTGAACGCGAGCCCCGTTCCCCAATGGACGCGCTCGAACGGCTCGGAGATGTGGTCGCCGTCGAGGCCGCCGACGGGGACGAGATTGAAGAAGTTGAGGAGAAACGTGAAGTGCGCGAGCGCGAGCGCAAGTCCGGCGTCGAAGAACAGGTGACCGAAGCACAGGACCGCGAGTCCGCCCAGCGTCCCTGCCAGCGGCCCGCCGTAGCCCACGATCGCGCTCGCCCATGTCGAGCGCGGTTGACCCTTCAACGCGATGACGGCGCCGAACCCCGGGATGAAGATCGGCGCGCCCACCTTCAAGCCGAGCAGTTTGGCGGCGACGCCGTGCCCCAACTCGTGCACGAGGATGAGCACGACGAGTCCGAATGCGAACTTCCAGCCATAGAAACCGGAGTAGAAGAGCACGGACGCGCCCATCGTTCCGAGCGTCACCCAGAGTTTGCTGAGCGCGGAGAGGAGCAGCAAGCCCTTGGACGCGAGCAGCACGAGGAGCGATTTCCCCTTCAGCAGCAACAGGACCAGTCCGGCGACGGTCCCGCCGACGACGCCGCGCCGGCGCGAGTCGGACTTCGAGGCGCCTGCGGTGCCCGCGCCCTCGTCGACGAGCCGCCCCTTCCGTCGCGCCAGATCGTCCTCTTCGAGGCGCCGCAGCCGTTCGAGGGCGCTGGGCTCGCGGGGTTCGCTCATGAGGCGGGCCGCGACGCACGCGATCGAGTCATCGTCGGCTTGGTGGCCCGGGCGGCGGCGCCCAGCGCGAGGAACATCCAGAGGATGTCGAACAACTCGAAGAACTCCGAGAGGTTCCCGATGAACAATCGAAACAGACGGGAGTCGAAGTAGGAGAGCCCCGAGTCGGGGAACTCCTTCATGACGAAGTGCCCGACGATGAAGTACTTGCCCAGCAACAGGCCGAGAACCGCACAGCCGACCGCGACGAACTGGAGTTGCTTGCTCCTGCGCTTGCCCGCGCCGATGAAAACGCCGTAGCCCGCGAGGAATCCGACGAGCACGGCCAGGTATCCGATCGCGAGCCCTGTCGCCACCGCGACCGCGCCCCAGATGCCGCCGCCGACGAGCGCTCCGGCGATGCCGCCGACCACCCCGCCGGGGACGTGCGACGCGTCGGCCTGTTCGGCGTCGAGTTCCTGCTGGATCTGCGCCAGGCACGCTCCGCAGACGGCTCGACCGTTGACGTACCCTCCGCACGTCCGACACATCGGCTTCGTGCAGAGCGCGCAGGCGTTCCGACTCGCCTCGTCCGGCGCCGCGCAGCAATCGACGGCTTGACCGAGCGGCGGCATCTCGATCGAAGCGTCGGACATGGACGATCTCCCGGGCGGCAGCGCAGGCGTGCGCTGCCGCGTACTCTACTCGCCGCAGGGTCAATGCATGAGGTCGGTGGGCGTCGGACGCAGGCCCCGTTCTCGAATCGACTACGGCGGAGGCGACAGCGACGCGTCGGCCGCCGCTGCACTGGCATCGTAGGAAGCCGCGGCGGTCCTCGTGCGCAGGGATCGGTCGTTGCGCCATCCGGAGACCGTGGCGCGCAGCACGAGGTCCGCGAAGATCGCCGTGATCAGGAGGAGTTTCGCGAGGAAGTCGATGACCAACTGGAACGACGAGAGGTCGAGGGCATAGAGCAACGAGTCGGACCGGTCGTAGGCCAGCCGGACGTCCTCGATGCCGATCTCGTCGTCGAGATCGGCCAACTCCTCGACGTGTGTGCTCATCGCGGTCGTATCGTCGAAGCCGAAGACCGTCAGGCCGGCGACGTCCTTCGTCATCGCGAACGCCCCGAGCATCAGAATGCCGGACAGAGCCGTCAGCCCGACGAGTCGCTTGACGCCTCCGATCTTCGAGGCGTCGGCGTCCGAAATCCGCGATTGCACGAACACCGTGCCGCGCAACGCGTACCAGATCGGGCTCCCCGCCCACAGCAGGACGCCGACGACGAGCAGGATGCTCTGCGCCGCGTTGTTGACGACGACGAGCGTGACCAGCCAGAACAGGAGGAAGGCCGGTGCCGCGCAGACGAGGAGCCAGCCGGGAAGCTGGGCGGCGGGCATGAGCGCCTTGACTCGCAGGCATCCGTTCATCGCACCGGGGATCAACGACAGCACCGCGGGAAGCAGCATCAGATACGTGCCCCCCGAGAGCACGAAGCCGACGGCGATGTCCTCGAGTGCGTCGATCTTCTCGGCGTGTGGGGACGCGACTCCGGGCAGCGGGGCCTCATTCAGGGAATAGACGGCGTCGATGGGCAGCAACGCAATGACGAAGGGGATCAGGAACGCCGCGAGGTACCCGACTCGGAGCAGGGCCGCGGACGCGCCGGGCTTCGTCCACGAGCGCATGCCGGCGAAGCAGGCGAACGAGAGGACGGCGCCCGCCGCGATCCAGAGGAGGTCGAGGCCGATGCCGAGCGTCGTGTACTCGTCGTAGCCTTCGTCCCACGCATCGAGCACGCCGAGCAGGAACGCGAGCGTCGTCGGGACGAACGCGACGAGCATCAGACTGCGTCGCCACGCGGCGTACCTCTGGACGGCCGGGTCGGTGACGCCCGCCGTGACGAGGGCTTCGAGTTCGCGCGACGACGGAACGACGCGGCCGATGTTCCAGCCGAGCGCGCGCTTGAGGTGGACGAGCGGGGGGACGCGAGCGGGTGCAGCGGTCGAGGTCATGGCGGCCCATTGAACCGGACCGACGTCCGATTCGCTCGCCTTCGCTAGAGGTGCGAGAGGAGAGCACGCACGAAGCGACCGACGCCCTCGGGACCCTCGGACAGGTAGAGGTACGGCTCGATCAGTTCGAGTTCCATCAGGATGAGGCGGCCGTCGCGCAGGACGCCGTCCACTCGCCCGTAGAGCCCGATCGAGGGTGCGGCCGCGAGCGCCCGGCGTGCCTGCGCGATGACGGTCTCGCTCGGGATGATCGGCACCTGGCTCCCGCCGTGCACCCACTGCACGCGGAAGTCGCCGCTCTTCGGGCGCTTCAAGACGGCGTGGGAGAACTCTCCGTCGAAGAAGAGGAGCGAGTACTCACCCTCGTCGACGATCTCGGGCATGAACGGTTGCACCATCAGCGCGCCGCTGCCGAGTGCGTCGGTGAGAAACGGTGCATGCGCCCGGACTTCGTCGTGCGCGAGGCGAAGCGTCTTCCATGCGCCGGCCGACACCGCGGGCTTGACGACGACGTCCGTCCACCCGGTCGCGAGGATCCGCTCGACCGTGTCGGCCTGATCCCGTTCAATCCACAGCGTCGGCACCGTCGGGACGCCCTTCGCCGCCAATTCGTTCAAGTAGTGCTTGTCGAGATTCCAGCGCACGAGCGACGTCGGATTCCAGCACGGGACTCGCGTCCGATCGAGACGATCGAGCCATGCGCGAAACACCTCCACGTGGAGGTGGTAGTCCCACGTCGATCGCAAGACGACCGCTGCGTAATCCGACCACGCGACGTCGTCGTTCCACACGGCCGGCTCGGCCGTGACGCCCGCCGCCGCGAGTGCTGCGATGAGGGGATGATCGTCCTCGAACAGGTGGGGGAGTTCGCGACACGTCGCAATCGCGATCTTCGGCTTCGAGCGTGGGGCGGGCATGGCGGGGCGGCGAGCCTACCCGAGTCGGACGCGGGTCCCGTGCGCCGTTCGAACGCGCGAGTTCAATCGACGATCGACATCCAACGAGGTCGGCCCCGACCTCGCGCGAGATCGATCGCGGTCGCGATCGCGACGAGCGTGATGCCCCATCCGAACGCGACGATGCCCAGATTGCGGCCCCACCACACGGGGCCGGCCCCGGTCGAGAGCGCGCCGTAGTTGGAGCCGTCATACGAAGACGAGATGAGCACGACGACCATCGAGCCGAGCACGCGGGCCGCGAGGCCGAGCAGCGCCAACCGAAATCCCGCTCCCGACCCTCGGCCGACGAATCCGAAGATGTAGAGGCTCATCCACACGAAGTAGACCGAGCCGATCGTCGCGAACAGGGCCACCTGGAACGGAAGTTCGAACGCGACGCTCGCGAACGGATCCGTGAAGATCATGTACTCCGTGGCGTGCACCCAAAGCGCGAGCACGGCCCAGAACATGACGGTCACCGTGTACGTCTCGAGCGTGAGCGACCGACTGACGAGCGCGTACATGCGGCGCATGCGTCGGATGCTACCATTGACGCACGGGAGGCTCGCGATGCTCTGCCGGGCCGCGCGACACTCGATCACGACTGTTTGTCTCGCGCTCGCGGTGGCGGCGGGTGTCCCGGCATGCGGACAGTCCCCGTCCTCCGCGGCGCGACACGACGACCGGCTCTGGCGATCGCGCGCGTGGAAGCCCGCGCGCCGGCCGTTCGGATTCGTCGGCAGGAGAGAACTCGCCTTGCTCGACTTGCCTTGGGCCGGACATCCGGGCCTCGACGAGGGTCCCATCGACTACCGCCGTCGTTTCGTCGCGAACCTCGAGTCGCGTGGCACCGTGATGTTCAAGGGGAAGCGCTGGGGGCTCGCCTCCGACGAGCGGGAGGAGTCGCTCGCGTCCCTTGGTCGGAGTCTGCAAGGGTTGTTGCGGGATCCGCGGTTGCGCGAAGAGGCGCATGGTCTGCTTCGCTGTGACTATCGTGCCGAGTGGGCCTGGGTTCGGGACGTCGTCGACACGATGCGCCTCCCGCCCGTCGATCTCGGGCGATTCTCGTTCGCCGTCGGGTCGAGCGACGAATCCAGTTGGCTGGATGGCCGCATCGACGCGGAGCCCACGGACGATCCACTCGATGGCGTGTCGACGTGGGTCATCGCGCTCACGATGTTCGGGAAACCCGGCTCGCCCGACTCGAAGCCCAGCGTGCGAACCGACCAACGCACGCTCACGTTCGATTCGGGTGACCCGTATGCGGACGGTCCCGCGAACGACCTCGCCAACGCGCATTGGCGCGCGTTCCTCGGTGACCTGCGCGCGGCGAAGGCGAGGGGTGTCGGTGCCGTTGACATCAGCGTCAGCCCGAGCGTCCCGTGGGCACACGTCGCGATGACGCTCGGCCTCCTCCTCGATGTCGATTTTTCGACCGTGCGACTGGATGGCGTCTGGTTTCGATTTTCGACCCCGCCTGCGAAGGCGATCACCGGGACGCGAAGTGACCCCGCGCTCTGCGACTGGTCGCCTGCGTTCGCGCTCGGCCTCGGCGTTGCGGGCGCGGTTGCCGTCTTCGCGTTGGGCGCGCTCACCGGGCGTCGCCGCCGTGCGAGGATCCCCGTGTTTCGCGGCAAGTGACCGGTGGGCGTCGAGCGAGTCGACCGTCCGACGATTTGAATCAGGCTCTCACGAGCGGATTGCGCGTGCGCAGCGACGGGAAGCTCGAGAAGTCGCGATCGGCGGTCAGGATCTCGTCGACGCCATGGTCGAGACAGATCGCCGCGATGCGGGCATCGTGGATCTTCGCGCCCCGGACGTTCGCCGCGCGAACGAGCCGGCCGAGCGTCGGCCAATGCGAAACGGCCTCCGACAGGACCACGAGCGTCGGCGACTCGAGCCAGCGATCGATCTGGATCATCGCGTCGGCGGCGGGGGTCGGGGTCGCGAACACGCGAGGATTCGTGACGACGGCGAAGAATTCGTGCAGGCACGGCCACGGAATCGCCCAAGGCGCCGACGCCTCCGCGAGGTGCCGGACGAAGGAGTCGGCCGCGGCATGCCCGGGCACTTCGCCTCGGTGTGCGTACACGAGCACGTTCGTCGCCACCGTCGTCACGATCGGTCGCCGTACGACCACTCGAGAATCTTCGACCAACCCGCGGCTGCGGCCTCGGGCGTCAAGCCGTCGCCGTGAAACGTCGCGTCCTTCAACTTGAAGGATTTGCGCTTCGGAGCGTGTCTGCCGAGCACGAGGCGCAGGCCCTCCTCGATGAGCGAGCGGAGCGTGCGGTGGTCACGGCGCGCGAGGGATTTCGCGCGTCGAGCGAGGTCGTCCGTCAGGTCGATGGTCGTCTTCATATGGGTACCCATATCAAACACCACGGGTGTACGGCCATCGTGGCGGGAGGATGAGCCGTCCATCCCGAAGCCGACCCCGGTCAGCGTGAAAGCGTCTGCTCGATCCGCTGCAGGACGTCGCGGTCGCGGATGGGTATCGCCGGTTCCACTGCACCGTACAGCCGATGTCGAGCGTTTGGGCGCTCTCGGACGCGGAGGTGCCCGGAGTCACAGGGCGCCACGTCGGCATCGAGACGGCATCGAGTCGGCGTCGAGGGTATCGGGCAGTGGATCACCAAAACGCCAGGCTCCACCCGCTTCGCGCGTACGAATCTCTTGGCCGCAGACCGGAACACGCGGAAGATCAACGATGTGAACGCACGGCCCGAAACAGTCCCGACCGGTGGCGGCGAGAAACGCGGCGCCAAACCGAAAGCGAAAGGCAAGACGACGGCCCGAGGCAAGACCCCCACGAAGTTGCTCGTCGCCATGACGGGCAAGGCAAGCGATGCAAAAACCGCGGATGGGGACGAGCCCGTGTTCGACTACATCGCCAGCCTGCCGCAGCCGCAGCGCGGCATTGCCGAGCGTATCGATGCCCTGGCGGCCAGGACGTTGCCGGGCCTGGAGCGCGGGGTGAAGTGGGGGATGGCGTACTACGGCGTGGACGGGGGCTGGTGCTTCGCGTCCGGTGGCTTCGTCGGCCATGTGAAACTGATGTTCATACGCGGCACCGAGATCAAGCCCGAACCGCCGGTGACGCCGATCGGGATGGGCAAGGCCACGCGGGGTGTCGAGCCGGCGTCCGTGAACGATCTCGACGAGCGACAGCTGGCGTCGTGGATGAAGCAAGCCTCCGCCATGCCCTTCTTCGGGGGGAAGAAGCACGGACGGAGAAGTCAGCAAAGCGGCGGCTGACGGCCAGTTCTAGATTCCGAACAGCGCCGGCCCGTTCGCGTTCGACTCCTTGCGTACGGATCGGGGCATCTCTTGATCGAACGAGCCCCCAAGTCACGCCCGGTGCCTTGCGGGATCGGTCGCGAGGGGCATCGCCCGTACGGACATGCACCCCGCGAGCCGTTCGTCGCCCCGAAGTCGCCCCGATCAGCGCGAGAGAGTCGCCTCGATCCGCTGACGGACGTCGCGGTCGCGGATCGGGCGGGGCCCGTCGTGGTCGAAGAAACCGACCAGATTGAACAGGTCGAGGAGTTCGGCCGTGCGGCGCCAGCCGTCCTCCAGTTCGCCCCCCGCCTCGCGGTAGGCGGACGCGAGAGCCTCGACGAACGGTTCGGGCGCTCCCCAGCGGAAGAACTGCCCCAGATCGGACAGGGCAGGCCCGGCCCACGCGAACTCCCAGTCGAAGACGACCACCTCGGCGCGATCGGGGATCCACTTCACGTTGGCGGGCTTGAAATCGGCGTGGATGAGGCAGGGAGATTCGGCTGCAGCGCGCAGCCGACCGGCTTCCCGGTCCCAGAGTCGGGCGATGCGACCGGCCAGGTCGCCGAGGCGACGTCCGGCCGTGCCGGATAGCGCGCCGTCGGCCCAGTCACGCAGGCCGTCGATCGCCGACGGGAACGGAGCGTCGACCCGGAGGTCGGCGTCGAGTTGACCGCTGGCCTCGAATCGGTGGCGATGGATCGCCGCCGCCGCGCGTCCGACGCGTCGTGCGGTCGCGATGGACGACGTGAGGTCTTCGTGCGGCACGTACTCCATCAACAGCGTGTGCTCGTCCGCGTCGATCACGTCCGGCACGCGGACCCGATCGCGGACGAAGCGCATCAGCGCCGCCTCCTTGCGCAGATCAGTTTCGGGCGCGAGGGCTACGCGAACCACGCGGTCGACTCCGACCCTCACGTTCAGCGTGCGCAGCCCGCCACCCAGCAACGCGATCGGTCGGCCGACGAGTTCGGGCCAGCGAGTGAGCCGCTCGGCGACGAACTGCGCGACGTCGGCGGGCAGCGCGACCGAGCGCTCCCATTTCGATTCGGCGAAGGGAAGTGCGTCCGACTCCGCCATCGTTCCCGGCCTACGCGAGCGTGTGGAATACGCGCTGCACGTCGTCGTCCTGCTCGAGCGTGTCGATCAATTCGAGCACGACCTTCGCCTGCTCCTCGGGCAACTCGACGGGGGCGAGGCAGACGTGCTCGGAACCGGCCGAGAGCGGGTGGATGCCCTTCGCTTCGAGCGCGTGCTGCATGCGCGCGAGGTCGGGGAACGCGCAATGGAGGATCAACTGCGGCTCGCCCTTCTCGCCCGCACCTTCGCGCATCTCGTCCAGCCCGTGGTCGATCAGGTCGAGTTCGAGCCCGTCGGCGTCGATTCCGGTCGCGTCGAGGCGGAAGACGCCCATGCGGCGGAAGTGGAACGCCACGCTTCCGACGTTGCCGAGGTTGCCGCCGACGTCCTTGAAGTGTTCCCGCATGTTCGCGACCGTGCGCGTGGGGTTGTCGGTCGCCGCCTCGACCAGGATCGCGATGCCGTGCGGGGCGAAACCCTCGTACGAGATCTCCTGATAGTCGACCGCGTCCTCGCCCGACGCGCGGCGGATCGCTGCCTCGACCTTGTCTTTGGGCATGTTGACCGCGCGCGCGTTGTGCATCACGCGGCGCAGTCCCGGGTTGCTCGCGGGGTCCGAACTGCCCGACTTCAACGCGATCGCGATCTCTTTCGAGATCCGGGCGAATTGCTTCGCCATGCGGTCCCACCGCCGGAACATCGTGACCTTGCGCTTCTCGAAGATCCGACCCATGGCGTGTTCGAAACGACCTCGATGAGGGAGCCCGGGGGACGGTACCC
>JANNRO010000407.1:0-9108 GCA_031401505.1 Planctomycetia bacterium | reverse complement strand
CTGTCTCCCTCCATCACCTCGACGATTCCTGCTTCGGCGAAGCCCTCGACGCCGCCGCCGGCCGCGTCCGTCACGGGTGCTCCCACGGTCGCGCCGCGGCCGGCGGGCGATGCGTGGGGCCCCGCGCACAAGGACGCGCGGCCGGCCCCGCCCGCCGACGTCGCCAAGCGCATGCAGACCGACGGGGCGACCGCGACCGACGCATCGAGGGTTCATCGACCCCAGCCGACGGCGCAGGCACCGCTCAATCCGCTCGCCACGCCGGGCGCCTCGACGGCGGGTGTGGGCATTGGTTCGGGCGCCGTCGCAACGGGGCCGAAGAGCACGGTGGAGGTCGCCTCTGCCGACGACGACAGTCCGTCCTCGCTTCGCGTGGCCTTGCTCGCGATGGGGTTCCTGGCCGCCGCCGTGTTGGTCGGCATCGGGCTCTTCAAGCTCACCGCTCAGGATCCGGTGACCAACGTCGACGCCGATGGGCGTCGGCTCCAGTTGCCTGCATTGGTCGAGATCCCCGCCGCCGACGCCGCCGAGCCCACGATCGAGATCGCCGATCGCGCGCGCGCGATCCTCGCCGATCTCGAGAAGGGCGGCGCGCTGCTGTTCTTTGCCAATCCGGCGACGGCCGAAGGCATCGACACGGCCGAGATCGCGGTCGAAATGCATCGGCGGCTCAGGGGTCACGAGGGCCTGCGCGTCGCACTCGTGGTCCCTCAGTTGCCCGGGAGGAGCCCGGTCGGGACGTCGGCGCCGGGAGCGCCCGATGTGACGGTCGCCGCCGTGCGGGCACAGTTGCGCGGGGTGACGTCCGATCTGCTCGTGCTGGTCGATCCGGCCGACGAGTCGAACAAGCCCGGGCTCTGGCGCCGCACGCGGTTCGACGTGCCCGAAGACAACGCGGCCGTGCTCGTCGAGGACGGCCTCCTTTCGATGCGGGTCAGCCCGCCCGCCGCGAGCATGCCGCTGACGCGATCCCACGTCGCGCCGCTGGTTCGAGAGGCGGTCGCGCGCCACGCCGAGTCGGCGGCCCCGAGCGAGCCGCCCGTCGACGACGATCCCGCCGCGATGGAAGACGGCCACTCGGTCGACGACCTGCGCAAGAAGCCCGCGACGCCGCCGAAGTAGGGGGCCGCCCTCGATGGGGCGACGGGACCCGCGTCCGACGCCCGCCCGGGTTCCCGCGTGACGCCGCCTACTCGAAGAGCGCCGCGTGCAGCGCGGTGACGGTGCGGTTCGCGTCGGCTTCGGCGACGACGACCTGGAGGTTGGTCTTCGTCGCGCCGTAGGAGATCGCGCGCACGTTGACGCGCGCTTTCTCGAGCGCCGAAAACACCTTCCCCGCGACGCCGATCGTCTCGCCGATCCCTTCGCCGACGACGGCCACGAGCGCGCAGGCGCCCTCCACTTGGACGTCGGCGACGGCCGAGATGTCGGCGACCGCGGCGTCAAGTCCCTCGGGCCGGTCGACCGACACCGTGACCGAGACCTCGCTGGTCGCGATCAGGTCGATGACGACGTCGTGGCGGCGGAACGACTCGAACACGCTCGCCATGAAGCCCGACTGTCCGAGCATGCGGGCCGAGTTGATGTTGACCAGCCGGATGTGGCGCTTGCTCGCGATGCTCGTGACCGGCGCCGCGTCGGAGGGACGGGTCGGCAGGATGACCGTGCCCGGCGCCTTCGGGCGAAACGTGTTCAGGATGCGCACGGGAATGCCGCTCTCGAGCGCCGGATGGATCGTCGCGGGGTGGATCACCTTCGCGCCGTAGTAGGCGAGCTCGCTCGCCTCCGCATAGCTGATCCGCTCGACGGGGCGCGCGTGGGGAACGATGCGCGGATCGGCGGTCAACACGCCGTCCACGTCCTTCCAGATCTCGACTTCCTCGGCCGCTACGGCCTTGCCGACGATGGTGGCCGTGTAGTCGGAGCCCGAACGCCCGAGCGTCGTGACGTTGCCGTCCTTGTCGCGGCCGATGAAACCCGTGAAGACGGGCACGCCCTTCACCTTCGCGAGGTAGGCGCGGAGATTGTCGTAGGCCTCGGGCAGCGGGGACGCGCGCGTGAACTTCGAGTCGGTGACCAGTCCCGCCTCGTCGGCGGCGACGGCGGTCGCGGGGATCTTGTGGCGACGGAGCAGCGCCGCGATCGCCTTGACGCACATGCGCTCGCCGAAGGCCGCCACGTGGTCGAGCGAGCGGGGAGTCAGTTCTCTCAGCAGCGAAAGGCCCTGGAACAACTCGGAGAGCCGCGCGAGGTCGTCGGCCACGAGCGCGTGGGGGAGCTTCAGCGCCGTCAGCACCTCGTGCTCGCGATCGGCGATCGGCGAGAGATCGGGCTTGCCCGCCGCGGCGGCCCGGGCGCCTGCGAGCAGGAGATCGGTGACCTTCGAATGGGCCGAGCAGACGAGGACGGGGCCGCGGGCGAGTCGCCCGCGCACCAGTTTGACCATCGTCTCGATTTGGTCGGCGCCGCCGAGCGACGTGCCGCCGAACTTCATCACCAGCATGAGAGGGACTTCCGGGAGCGGGGCACACGATAGGGCGGGACGGTGGAAACGCCCACGGACGTCGGTCCCGCCGCCCGTTCGGGACCCGAATCCCGCTGCTAGACTCCCGGAAACGACCTTGAAATCGCCCGGATCTCCATGCTGAACGGCCACTCGAATCTGATCCACGACTGGAACGAAGGCCACGGCGTCCCGCCGGGCCGCATGCGTCCCCTCGTCAACGACGAGACGCTGCGCGACGGCCTCCAGAGCGCGTCGGTGCGCCACCCGTCGATCGACGAGATGGTCGAGATTCTGCACGCGATCGAGTCGCTCGGAATCGACGCGATGAACATCGGGCTGCCCGGCGCCGGGCCCCACGTCGTCGCGACCGCCAAGCGACTGGCCGAGGAGATCCGCGACCGCAAGATGCGCGTCAAGCCCAATTGCGCCGCGCGGACGGTCGTGCAGGACATCGAGCCCATCCGGCGCATCTCGGAGGAGACCGGTGTCTCGATCGAGGTCGCGATGTTCATCGGGTCGAGCCCGATCCGGTTGGAGGTCGAGGGCTGGAACGTCGACCACCTGTTGAAGGTCAGCGAAGTGGCTCTCCAGTACTGCACCGATCACAAGCTGCCCGTCATGTACGTGACCGAAGACACGACGCGCGCCGACGCCGACACGGTGCGTCGGCTCTACGGGCAGGCGCTCGACATGGGCGCGCAGCGCCTCGTCGTGTGCGACACGTGCGGGCACGCGACGCCCGACGGCGTGCGTCGGCTCGTCTCGTTCGTGCGGCAGGTCGCGCGCGACCACGGGAAGCCGAACGTCCAGATCGACTGGCATGGGCACAACGACCGCGGGCTCGCGGTGATCAACACGCTCGCCGCCTACGAGGCGGGCGCCGACCGGCTCCACGCCTCGGGCCTCGGAATCGGGGAGCGCGCCGGCAATTGCGCGATGGACCAGCTGCTCGTCAATCTGAAGCTGCTGGGCCTCTGGCCCGAGGACCGTCCGCTGACGGGACTTCGGGGCTACGTCGAGAAGATCTCCAAGGCCTGCAAGGTGCCGGTCCCGTTCAACTACCCGGTCGTCGGTCACGACGCCTTCGAGACGGGCACGGGGGTTCATGCCGCGGCCGTGATCAAGGCGATGAAGCGCGGCGATCGCTGGCTTGCCAACCGCGTGTATTCGGGCGTCCCGGCCGACGACTTCGGCTACGAGCAGCGGATCGCGGTGGGCCCGATGTCGGGCAAGAGCAACGTGGTCTGGTGGCTCGAGCGGCACGGGTTCGTGGCCGACGAGGGGCGTGTCAATCGCCTCTTCGCCGCCGCGAAGTCGTCGGACCGCGTATTGACCGAAGCCGAGTTGCGCGACCTCGCGACCGCGACCGGCTGACGGCGTTCCGACGGAAGCCTCGCGCGAAACCCTTGCGCTGAACCGCTCCCCCGACGAGACTCCGACCCGTGGCCGACCTCACGTTCACCGCAAACCGAGAAGGTCCCGTCGGCGTCCTGACGCTGAACGGGGAAGCGCGCATCGAGCACGTCGATGGCTGGCGCAAGGCGGGCATCGACTTGAAGACGCAGGGTGCGAAGCACCTGCTGATCGACGTTCGGGGGCTCGCGTTCGCCGACAGCGCGTCGATGGGGGCGTTGATCCATCTTCAGAACACGTACAAGGAAGCGAAGGGTCGCGTGATCCTCGTCGGTCCCGGCGAGCGCATGCGCAAGATGATCTCGGCGATGGGGCTCTCGGGCCACATCCACTCCGCCGCCGACGAGGTCGCCGCCCGTGCGGCGCTGATCCGACCGTAAGGCGCAGGCACGAAACAAGATATCCAGATCCGAGGCCGCGCGCCGCGGGCTGCCGCGCGAGGAACGAGGAGGATCGCGTTCTCCTGGCACTCATACGACGTGTGACGAAGCCCGGCCGCGCGCGCCGCCGGCCGAAATCGGATCGCTTGTTTTGTGCCAAGCCCTCAGCTGGACAGCGAGTCGAATCGTGCACTCGTCGGTTGAACGCATCGGCAACGCCCGAACGGGTTGAAGAAAGCGTGCCTCCGCAGTTTCCGTCACCGACGCACACCCTTCCATGCAAATCGTCAGTTCAGTGACTCCCACGAAGTGGAAGCAAACGTGCCTGCCTCCGTATTTCGGAAATCGTCTTCATCGGACCCGTATCCTCACGAATGAGCCCGCATCGATCGGCCACCGTTGTTGATCTCACTCTAGGGCGGGGTCAACTCGAGGCCCGGCACCCGGGAGAAGTGCCGCCGATTGCGTGTCCACAGCGCGGCCCCGTGCACGAGGCACGCACCCGCGATCAGTGTGTCCGCGAAGCCGATTCGGCTCCCTCGAGTTGAAAGAGTCCGTGCGAGGGCGCCCGCGACACGGGAGACCGCCCCATCGATGGGGAGCAGTAGCATTGCGTCGAGCAGTGCATCGAGGTCGTCGCGGTCAGCCGGGGTGCGTGCGCCGCACTCGAGTTCGAACGCGGTGATCGCCGTGGTCGCAAGCTCGCCCTTGGCCAGCGCATCGGCCAGCCTGGTGCGCGCTGGCTCGACGCCGTTCTTCGCGTCAATCATGACATCGGTGTCGGCGACGATCACGTGCGCCACGTACGCCGAAGGCGACTCGCCGTGTCTCGCATGTGACGGGCGGACTTGTCGCTCATCGTCCCGAGGGTGGCGAGCGCACGAGCCACGCGCCGCGCCCGGTCGGATTCGCCGTCGGACGCCAAGTACCGCTCAAGCGCCTCCTGGACGATGCGGGAGAATCCCCGTTCGCCGCGCCGGGCGGCGAAGGCCAGCAGCCGCGCCCGTAGGTCCGTGCCGATCTCGATGGTCGTCCGCATTCAAGCATTCTAGCATCCATGCAGGCTTGTCACAGACGGTGAGATACCGAGTGAATACCGAGCCACGTTCTCTTCAACTCCCGACACCGATATGTGTCGTCCCAGCACCTTTCTTGCGAGATCCCTCGCCGACGACCGTGGTGCGGTTGGCGAGTGCGTACGACCGTCTGCTTCCCGAACGGACAGTTGAGCGCCTGTGCCGGTCAGGCGCGGGCGGCGTCAGTTTCCGTCGTCGGGCTCGTTGTCCGGCTCTTCGGGTTCTTCGGGCTCGTCGGGGGCTTCCTTCGCTTCGCCCTTTTCGAGCGTGACCTGGCCGCCCTCGACCTTCTGGCCGGGCTCGACGTCGTAGGCGCCGACCTTTTTCTCGGCGCAACCCTTGGCGCTCACCATCACGTCGATCGAGCCGAGCGGCAGCCACATCTCGATCGGACCCTTCGTCTGGTCGTGGTGCGAGACCCCTCCGCCTCGCTGGTTGCCCTCGGTCAGGATCCGAACGATGACCTGCGGCATGCGCTTGCCGTCGGGACCCAGCACCTCGAGCGTCAGCTTGCCGAGCCGCTTCATCTCGATCCTGGCCGTCTTCGACTCGAGCGGCACGTCCTTCGTGCCGCCGTTGGCATAGCCGTCGGCCGTCGACGTCAGCCACACGGGCTTCTTCGCCTTGATCCGGGTCAGGCGGAACTTGCCCTGATCGTCGGCCGTCACCGCGTCGGCGACGTTGTCGCCATCCGACGACGCCGACACCGACGCCTTCGGGACCGGCTTGCCGTCGCCGTCGACGACTACGCCGTCGATCGCCGCCGTCGCGACCTCGAGCACCAGCGACACGCCCTTCGTCTCCTTCCCGGTCGTCGGCGTCACGAGGACCGAATTCGGGAAGTGGTTCGGGCCCTCGGCCGAGAGTCTCGTCTCGACCTCGTCGAGACAGCCGATCACGAACTTTCCCTGTGCGTCGGACACGTTCTTCTCGTCGCTGCCGAGCCACATCGAAACGAAGATGAATCCGAAGAAACTGCTTTGCATGGTGTAGGGGTCCTTCGGTCCGCTGACCTTCACGCCCTGGACCGGCTTGCCGGCCTTGTCGACCACCGTTCCCGTCACCCACGCCGCATCTTCGAGGATCGCGTCCAGGTGGTCGTGGCCTCCCCCGGCCTCCGCCGAGAGACCCGGCAGATCGACAGGTAGGTAATGCGGGTGGACGAGTCGCAAGGTGAAACGCTCACCCGGAGCCAAGCCATCCACCTCGAACGTGCCGTCCGCTTTCGAGTCCCCGCTGCCGCCGAAGCTGCCGGACGAGAACGAGAATCCGCCCCCCGATATCTCCGTCTGACGAAACGCGAGGACCTTGACGCCCCCGATCACGGCGTCGCGCGTGTCTTTGATGACACCCGCGAATCGAACGCCGGGGAGGAGCTTCGCATCGGCTCCCACTACGCCGGTCGCGGGAACCAATACCTCCTTCGTGACGCGGATTCGCCCCTTCGCCCGAATCACGACCGACGCCTTGCCGGGCGGCACGCCGCGGACGCCGAAGTTGCCCTTCGCGTCGGACTTGGCCGACCATTGTCCCTTCGGCTTCTCGCGAAAGACCTGGATCTCGGCGTTCGGGAAGGGCTTGCCGTCTTCGTCGAGCACCGTCCCGCTGATCCAGCCGGTGCCGGTCGGGGAGGCCGTCGGCGGTCCGGACTCGGCACGATCGACGGGTATCCCTCCCGCCCAGCCCACGGCGATGAACGCCGCCGCGGCGATCACGAACGACCCTTTGATACGCGCACGCTGCATGGATCGACCCCCCGGACGAGAACCACCCTCATCGTAACGACGACGGGCAGGCCTCGCCGAGGGGACCCCTTCGGCAACGTCACTCGACACGCCGATCCGTGATCAGTCGGGGCGTGCGATCCGGCGCTTCAGCTCTTCGAGCTTGCGCGCGAGTTCCTGCATCGGGGAGAGCACCTCGGGCACCTGCTCCTCGGCCGCCAACTCCGGATCGACCGGCTCGACGGGATCGGAGCCCATCGGCAGGGAGATCCGCCGCGGGGCCCCGGGGTCGTCCCGGTCGAAGCGACGCCCTTCGTCCTTGCGACCGCCGCCCTTCGAGAAACCGCCGCCACCACCGCCACCTCCGCCGCCGGCTCCTGCCGATGACGGGCGATCCCGGAACCCGCCGCCCGCCGGCTTGCCGCTGCCGCCGACGCTGTGGCCCTTGCCCTCGCGGCGATCGGTGCTGCGCGTGACTTCTCGCGGTCCGCGACCGGGACCACCGGTGCGTCCGCCCGCTCCGCGATCACCGGCAGGTCGATCGCCCGACGGACGACCGGCCCCGGGGCCTCCTGATCGCGCTTCGGCGCCTGCCGCAACGGCGGGACGATCGGTCCCCCCCGGACGACGATCGTCGCGGCGAAGGCCTTCGGGGCCGCGTCCCGTGCGCGGTCCGTCGCGTTGCCCACCAACTCGCGGCCCGTCACGCCGCGGCGGCGGCGGACGTCCGATGTCGCGATCGGAGCGCATCGTGAGCGTCAGGCGCCGCTTGACGACGTCGACCTCGAGCACGCGGGCGTGGATGACTGCGCCGACCGGAGCGATGGTCGCCGGATCGATGCCCGGGTGGTCGCCGATGTGCGGGATCGGGATCAACGCCTCGGAACCGAGTCCCACGTCGACGAACACGCCGAAGGGAACGGCTCGTGTCACGCGGCCTTCGAGCAGCAGCCCGGGCCTCAGCGCCGAAATTCGTACGTCGTCGGGCGGCTTCGTCGGAATCGCGAACCGGGGACGCGGGTCGGCCAACCCCGTCTCCGCCTGCCACAGCGCGTACCGCCATGTCGGGATCGGCGCGTCTTCACGCGCCAACTTCCCGATGTTGACGGCCGCGCGCGCCCGCGGTTCCAGGAACAACGTCGCCACGTCGGTCTCGAGCTGGGCGGCCATTTCGTCGAGGAGCCCGAACTGCTCGGGGTGGAGCTGGGTCTTGTCGCGAGGATCCTTGCTGGTCGCGACGCGCAGGAAGCCGACGGCCTGCTCGGCCGCCGCGAGGCCCACGCCGTCGACCGCGCCGAGCGCCGCCTTGCCCGACAGCACGCCGCCCGCGTCGCGCCACGTCACGAACGCCTTCGCCTTGCCCATGTCCATGCCGGGCAGGCAGGCGAGCAGATGAGCGTCGGCGGTCGTCGCCTCGACGCCCACGTGCGTCACACACGACGCCGTCGCGTCGTCGAGCGCGGCCTTCAGCCGTCCCTGATGGACGTCGTGGAGGTTGGGTCCGAGCCCCAGCGACTTCGGATCGAGTCGCACGTACTCGGCGAGCGGGTCCTGGAACCGGCGCGCGATCGAGAGCGCCCCGGTGAACTCGGGCGGGATTTCGGTCCCCCCCTCGGTTCGGACGGGCTTGCCGATGGCCTGCGCCTCGATGGCGCGCGTGCCTCCGTCGGAGATCTCCGCCACCGTGAGGTCGCGCCCGAGCACCTTCTTCACCTCGTCGACCAGCGTCAGGACGTCGCGGCGCCCGTTGCTGGTCCCGACCGCGACGACGTCGACGCCGTGGACCTCGATCAGGTCCTTCAGCGCCGCGACCGCGGCCTCGCGCCCGGCCGTCGCCTCGTGGGGGAGGCGTCCCGCGTGGATTGCGCGCCCCTGCTCGTCGACGGCGCCCGTGCGGTGTCCCGCCGTGACGTCGGGCTGGATGCCGAGCGTCTTTCTCGGCCCGCCGATGGGACCGAGCAGCAGGTTGCGCAGCGAGCGCTCGAACGTGTCGATGGCCTGCGTGTCGG
>JANNRO010000406.1:0-17294 GCA_031401505.1 Planctomycetia bacterium | reverse complement strand
CGTCGGATCTCAGGGCGTCTTCCTGAGCAACTGATAGGAATCGGCGTCGGGAAACGTTCCCCCCGCCGTGGGCGTGAGTCGGACGAAGGCCGACGTGCGATCGGCCGTGAGCCAGATCGAGAGCGAAAGCGCGACGGCCGCCTCGCTTTCGGCGTCCCCCTCGAAGCGAAGGTACGCCGGCACGGTCACGAGCAACGGACTGACCCCCGTCGTGGCATCCCCGTCGCCGTCGGTGCCCTCCCAATGCTGCTGCGCCGACACGGTCGCGCTCGCCGCGTCGAGTTCGGAAGGCGTCAGCGTGACGCCCGTCAGGCGCACCTCCGCTCCGGTCCAGGCACCGACGACGTCGGCGTCGGCTCCCGTCGGGAGTGGCCCGACCGCGCCCTTCTGAAGGGCGCCCACCGTGCCGTCGTTGGTGACCAGTCCCGCGTGATCGCGCGTTCCGTCGGCGATCAGGGCAATGACGGTCGTGTCGCTCCACGTCACCCGAAACACGCCCTCCGAGGTCTCCGCCAGCGTGCCCGTCGCGAGGCCGGCGACGCCGTCGATCGTGCGCGCGCCGGCCTGTCCCGTCGCGTCGAGGGTCAGCGCATACGTCTGCGAGACGCCGCCCGAGGTTTCGGCCGCGCCGAACCAGGTCCCCGCCATTTCGGCCGGCGCGAAGGGGCCGTGGAGGAACGTCATCGAGACGGTCCCATCCTTGATGATGTCGATCGTCCGGGCACGCGTCCGCCATCCGGACGCGTAGACGACACGCACCCAGTGCGCTCCGGCGTCGAAGATGTTCTTGAGCGCTTTCCCGGCGCCCGGGGCCGTATCGATCGTGTAGGCGTACGGAGCGTGCGCCCCGTCCGCGCGCGCGATCTCGACCCGAACGATCGGCTCCGTGCTCAAGCCGTCGTTCAGGATGGTGAGGATGGTGGGGTCACCTCCGTCATCGTTGTCGCCATCGATCGCGTCCGTGATCGCCCCGACGAGCAACGCGGTCGCCAGCCCGCAACCGGACGTGACGAGGGGCAGGAGCGCGAAGACCAGCGCGACCAGGCGCCGGAAACGACGATGTGCGGGCATCCGTGACTCCGGGGCCGATCGTGACACCCGGATGGACGCCGCCGCCAGCCCCGTCAGCCTCCAGGGCGCGCGCACCGAGGATATCAGAACAGCGCCGTCTCGATCCTTGGGCGGGTCCCGTGGCGTAGGGACCTGCCTACGCAGGCGAGGCGAAGCGGGTCCACGCCGCGTGGAGATTCCGGGCCGTCGACTCGATCAGGTCGCGGTCCTCGATGCGATCGAGCAGGCCCGCGGGCAGCGCGCCGATGCCCTTCCGAGCACCGAAGATCGCCCCGGCCATCGCGCCGATCGTGTCCACGTCGCCGCCGAGCGAGATCACGAAGTCCATGAGCGGTTCGAACTTGTCGAAGCGATGCGCCACATGAATCGCCGTCACGACGGAGTCGTGGGCGGTGACGGAGTTTCCGAGCGTGCGCACGACCTGTTCGTTGTCCATCGTCAGGTCGCGCGCCGCCGCGAGTTGACGACGAAAGACGTCCTCTCGACAGCCGACGGCCAGCGCCGCCGGGTCGAGGTCGCCCCCGAGTGCCATCGCCGTGGCCCGAGCCACGAGCACGCCTCCCTCGATGCCGAGTGGGTGGGCGTGGGTGATCGAGGCGGCGAGCGTGGCTCCCTTGACGAGCGCGTCCGGGTCGCGGTGGAACCAAAGGCCGAGCGGGGCGGCTCGCATCGCCGCGCCGTTCCCGAAGGATCCGTCGGGAAACACCGCGCGGTTGGCGTCGCGCCAATTCTCCCCGGCGCGGATACGCTGGAGCAGCAAGCTCGCGCCGTAGCCGTAGCCCCGATTCGCGTGGGCGCCGTGCGCCCATGCCGATGCAAGCGCGTCGGCCGCGACGCCGCGATGATCGGTGAGCGACCGCGCGAGGATCAACGCCATCTCCGTGTCGTCGGTGTAGGTCAGCGGGTGGCGCCGGCCGGCTCCGAGCACCTTCCATTCTGCAGGGGCGGTGATCGATCCCTCGTGCGGCGCCCCGATCGCGTCACCGAGCGCGAGCCCGAGCAAGCAGCCGGCGAATCGGTCGTCAAGCGATGTCATCGCTTCCCCGCCCGCCGCGCGGCGTACCGACCCGTCTCGAACGCGACGACGAGTGCCGCGGCCGGACGCCAGACCCAGACCATCTCGCTCTTCAAGACCTCCCAACCCCACGAGGTGAAGAACGCCGACACGGAGAGCGGCGCGACTTCGATCGGGCGCACCGACCAGAACGTGCGCGTCTCGTCGAACGGCCAGAGCAGCATGACGCCCTCGCCACCGTCGGTGAATGCATCGAGGATGCCGTGCGATGCAATCCCGAGGAACAGAATCGCCGTGACGTGGAGCGCACGTTGCCGATGCGTCCGCCAGTCGGTACGCAGGAAGAGCGCCGTTGCGAGGATCGCGGCGCCCGCCGCGAACAGGACCGAGTGGGTGAGGCCTCGATGCGAGCAGCACGAGTCGCTTTCCGCCCCGAGCAACGGCGTGTCGGCGTCGGGAAGCATCGGGAGCGCCGCGCACAGGGTCCAGTAGGCCCACCCCGTTCGCGCCGGACGCAGCACCGCCCCGAGGGCCACGCCGACGAGCGCGTGCGTGATGATCGTCGGCATCGGGGCACATCGTACGCCGCGGGTGCGGTCCGTCGCCAGCGCGATGAACTTCGGGAGCGACGGGCGATTTCCGAACCGCTGAACACCCTTCACGACAATGGAGAGCGTGTCGTTCGCCTCCGCGCCCTCTGCCGATCCGTCCGACGCGGCCGTCCGCCAGCGTGCGGACGCGGCGCGCGATGTTCGACGTGCTCCCGGTTGAATCGCTCGCGATCCTCCTCGCGGAGCCACCGGTCGACGCGAAGTCGTCAGTCGCACGTGACTTCGTAGTCGAAGTCCTCGAAGACTTTCGGCGGATCGACTCGGGCTCGAATGGCCTCGAGCAGTGCCCCGATGTGTCGAGTCGCCGCGGCGGCCATGTGGACCGAGAGCGTGCCGTCGACGAGGCGGACGGACGAGCCCGGCCGGCTCCAGGCGTCGTCCGCGATCGCGGCTCTGAGCGCGGCGAGGAGCGCGCCGGGCGTGAACGGAGGCAAAGGGTCGTCATCGGTCGACGGCGCGACGGTCCCGTCGGCCGAGGCACGACCGACGAGATCGACGACGTGCCATTCACGGTCGTCGTCCGAGGGCATCGTGGCCGGTCGGCCGAATGGAACGTCAGGGCGAGGTTCGAGGGGCGGGAGGCTCGCGCGCAGCGCGTAGACCAATTGGCTGACGCGCTCGATCGTGCCACGTCGACTCTTGACGATCAGCGTGCCGTACTTGAGAGCGAGGTGCGTGCCTTCCTCGGACCAGGACTCGGGGTCGACGGCCTCGCGGATCAATTCATCGAGCGAGGCGGCCGGGGAGTGCGATTCCGGGTCGTCCTGCGCGTCGGGAGGCACGTAACTCGAGTCGATGAGAAAGATCTCCGCTGGTCGGAACTCCGGCACCTGCGCGAGAATCGACTTCACATCGAGGTACTTGAGTCGGAGCTCTTCTCGCACCTCGCCGTCCTGCAATTCCGCCGGGATCGGCTCCGTCGGAGAAAATCGAAGCGGCTCAAGGTAGCGCTCGTAAACGGCACACCATCCCGCGTCGAGTCGCCGACATCGGAGCGCGCCTTCCTCGTCGGAGTCCGCGTCGCGGACGACGGCCATGAGTTCCGCCGCCGCGCGGTTGTCGGGCGCGTCGCAGAGGACCCGTCGCAGGTGCTCGTGCGCGACGAGGCCGTCGCCACGTTGCCAGGCGAGGTTCGCCCAGTGGAAGTTCCCGTCGATTCGCCCGAGTCGTTCGACCGTGTCGAAGATCCGTTGCCGCGGCGAGGACGGCAGGTGGCGACGCGACGTCCGGACGGAACGGGCCGCCGCGGTCGGGGTGACGCCATCGAGTTCGTCGTCGATGCGGATTGGACGTGGCGGGACGGCGAGATCGATCGGCTCGGGGGCGTCAGGAACCTCCGCCTCATCGCGGGGCGCCGATGCTTCCGAGTTGGACGCGATGACCTCAACGCCCGCGACCCTCGCCGCCGCAACGACAAGAGCCGCCGGAATGACGAACATGGACAACCGACGTCGCACGCGCATGAGTCGCCCTCGCGCCGGCGTTCCTCTGAACGCGACGCGCCATCGAACGCGCGACGGGTCATGCGCCGGTCAGCGCTTCATCACGCGGACGTCACAGCGATCGCGAGGCACATGACGACTACGCGCCAGGGCGCCCCTGAAGCGACGCCAGAAGCGACACCTGCCCCGCGTGCTGGGCGAAGTGTTCGAGCACGTGATAGAGGATCCAGCCGCGCTGGACGTCGCGCTCACCCAGCCGGATCGTCGTCTCGAGATCGGCGTCGTGCCACGTGGCGAGCACCTCGCGGGTGCAATCACGGGTGCGTACGAGCAGTTCGAGGTACCGCTCGCGCGTCCATCCAGAGAGCGCGGCCGGGTGCTTCCCGTCGGGCTTCGCCGGCATGCCGTCGTCGTCGGCCGCGAGGCCGAGGCGTGACACCAGCCGTGCATCGGTTGCGACCCCGCGCGCGATCTCGTTCGCCGCCACGTCGAGCCAGAACACCTCGGTGATCGCGTTGTGAGCGACCAGCATGCCGATCGAGTTGCGCCCGGGCGCCGGCTGCCACTCGAAGTCGAGGCCGGGGCGCGCGAGGACGGCTTCGAGCCTGCGGTGCTGATCCACGAGCCCCTCGGCGAAGCGGGCGACGACGGGATCGGATGCAGCGGGGGGCGTGTGCACGGGTGGAGCGTACCCGGCGGCGACTACCGGGGTCGGATGCCCCGCTCGAACAGCCACCAGCGCGGCTTCCGAGGTACGCCGTAATTGAGGCCAAAGCGCAAGATCGCCGCCTCGCGCACGAGCCGGGCCGCCTCGTCGGGATCGTCGGTCAGCACCAGCCGGTCGACGTCGGCGCTGTCGAGCGTTCCGCCCGCGACCATCGTGTCGCGCAGGAAGTCGATCTGGGGCTTCCAGAACTCGCGGCCCATGAGAATCAGCGGGAACGGCTTGATCTTGCCGTTCTGAACCAGCGTGGCCGCCTCGAAGATCTCGTCGAGCGTGCCGAAGCCTCCCGGCAGCGCCACGAACGCGTAGGAGTACTTGACGAGCATCACCTTGCGCACGAAGAAGTGGCGGAAGTTGATGAATCGATCGAGGTAGAGATTGGCCTGCTGCTCGTGCGACAACTCGATGTTGCTGCCGATCGAGATGCCGCCCGCGTCCCACGCGCCCCGGTTGGCGGCTTCCATGACGCCGGGCCCTCCACCCGTCATCACCGTGAAGCCCGACTCCGACAGCCGCCGTCCGACCGCGCGGGCCAGATCGTAGTAGCGGTGCCCGGGCGCGAAGCGCGCCGAGCCGAACACCGTCACGCAGGGCCCGAGGAAATGGAACGCGCGATATCCGCCCAGGAATTCGAAGAAGATGCGCACGCAACTGACGAGTTCGTGCCAGCGGCTCTCCGGCCCGCGGAGGAACTGTGCGTCGGAGGGCGCCGCCTCGCCGCTTGCGTGCACGACGGGCGCTCGGACATCGGAGGACGGGGCGCGCTCGACCATCCCCGCGAGCGTACGTGTCGCCGAACGGGTGTCAGGTGATTTTCGTGAAGCGTGTCATCGGGCCGATCGCGCGACGGGACCCGCGTCCGACGCCTAACCGGCCGTTGCGCTCTCCCGCTCGGTTCCCTATGCTCCGGCGCCGAACGCCCCCGCAAGTCTCCGACGGAGTCATTCCATGCGCATGATGATGAAAGTCTCGATCCCTGTCGACGCCGGCAACAGGGGCGTGGCCGAGGGGCTCCTGCCCAAGACCGTGATGGCGTTCGTCGAATCCCACAAGCCCGAGGCCTGCTATTTCGTGGCCGATGGCGGGAAGCGTACCGGGTACTTCTTCTTCGACCTGAAGGACGCGTCGTCGATTCCGCTGGCGGCCGAGCCGTTCTTCATGAACCTGCACGCGGGCATCGAGATCACGCCCGCGATGAACCTCGACGACATGAAGGCCGGCGTCGCGAAGGCGATGAGGATATAGGCGGCCGGCGCGGGAATCGGACCGTCGTCGCTCAGCGATTCCGCTTCAACAGCCAGTCCACCCGCGCGTCGTCGAGCGGGACGAACCGGTCGGCGTCGGCGTCGTAATCGAGCACCTCGGCGCGTCCGAGGTCGAACCACCACGCGTTCAATCGGAGCTCGCCCTTCGCTTCGGCCTCGCGCACGAGCGGGTAGCTGCGCAGGTTGTCCAGCTGGAGACGCGCGCAGCGCTGCGAGAGATGGTCGTGGGGTGAAAGCCCCTTGGGCGTGCGACCGAGCCCCTCTCGGGCGGGTTCGCCGTGGCGCAGCCACGCCGCGAGGTGGGGCGCCCGTTCGGGCCGCTCGCCCGAATGGATCGCGCGCATCGCGGCGCACTCCGAGTGGCCGCACACGATCACGTCGCGCACGTGGAGTGCGCGAATGGCGAATTCGATGGCGGCGGGCACGGACGCACCGACGCGGTCGTCGGGGGTCTCCGAGTACCTCGGCACGAGATTGCCGATGTTGCGGACGACGAGCAGGTCGCCTGGTTCCACCGATGCGAACACGTTCGGCGCGACGCGACTGTCGGCGCAGCAGATCAGCAGCGCGTCGGGCGCCTGCGTCAGCGCGAGCTTGGCGAACGCCTCGGCGTAGCCCGCGGGGCGGTTGCGTCGGAATTCGGCGATGCCCTGGAGTAGCTTCTTCACGGAGGGCGAAACGTCACACAGCGACCGGCGTGGGCATACGGAATTCGGGTCCGATCCCCGGCGTCGGACGCCGGTCCCGCCGCCGAATCGACACATGGAGACGAGCGGATCGCGAACGACGCCGACCGATGCCGCGCGGTAGCGGCCACCGTCGACCCCGGTAGGCTCCTCGCCTTCCGTGGAGCGGTCCTCGCGTGCCGGCACGTTCGATCACCATCCGATTCGAGGACATGGCGCGCGATCAGGACACGCAGGTCGTCGCGGCCGAGATCGCGGGGGTCACGGAGTCGTCGTACCGGCTCTGGTATCGCGTACCGGGAGACGTGGTCGTCGACGATCTCGCGATGTCGCATGCATTCGCCGTTTCCGTGATCCACCAGGCGATGGCCGTCGGGCGTGACGTCGAGATCGGCGGGCCGATGACTCGCGGGTTGCTCGCGAACCTCGACGAGTACCAGCGCATCTTTACGACGTGGCTCCCCAGGCGCTTTCGGCGCGTCGGGATTCATGGGCGCGAACTCGTCGACGACGAACTCGGGCGGCCCGGTCGCGGGACGATCGTGCCGTTCTCGGGAGGCATCGACAGTCTCTACTCGGCGATGACCCTTGCGGCGGGCGGAGAGTTGGGCGCGCTCGTGACCGTCCGTGGGATCGGCGTGCCGTTGGCCGACGAGGCTCGCTGGCGCGGCGTCATGACGGGAGCGCGGGCCTGCGCCGCGTCGCTCGGCCGGCCCATTCACGAGGCGGCGACGAATTGGCATGAGATCGCGTCGGGATTGCCGGGCTTCCTCGGCTATTTCCTGCCCGTGATCGCGACTCCGATGCTGTTCGCATCCCGATACGACTCCACGGTCATGCCGTCCTGGTACGCCTACGACGAACTCGAGTTTCCGACGGAGACCTCGCCGCTCGCCGACCCGATGCTGGGTCGTCCGGGATTCGCGGTTCGCCACCATGGGGCGTGGGCTCGGCGAATCGAGAAGGTGGCGGCGCTCGCGAACTGGCCCGAAGCACTCGCGCACATGCGTCCCTGCGACGACACCGCGCCGGACGGCACCGCGTGCCGCCGCTGTCGAAAGTGCGTCCAGTCCGCGCTGCTCTTCGGCGCTCTCAGGCTGCCGGTGCCGTCGGCGCTCGGCGGCGTCGTGCCCACCGTCGAGGACGTCGAGGCGTTCGAGGCGACCCCCTACGCGTTGTCGGCGCTCAAGGATGCAGTCGCGGCAGCGGCGAAGCGAGGGGTGAGGGATCCCTGGGTCGCGGCGGCGGAGCATCGACTCGCCGAGTTCGGTGGCGAACCGGCGGCCGTCGCCGAGGTCGAGCAATTGCGCAAACGACTCCGCTACCTGCTCGGCGGTCGCACCCGCACGCGATTCGGTGCGACGGTGCGCCGGGCCGTGCGCGCGCTCCGGGGGCGCACGGGGCCGAAGGGTCTGCCGGAACTCTCACGCCGGCCGTTCGAACGATCGCGCGACGGGACCGCCGTCCGACCGGTCGGCGAGCCGGTGTTCGCCACGTCGTCGCGGGGTCGCCGCCTGTACGTCGACGGCAACGACTGGCGGGGCGTGTCGCTGATCGCGCACGGTGGCGATCTCGGCCCGACGACGCGCCGCATGTGGAACCTGCTGCTCGACGCCGCGCCGTGGACGCACGTGATCGACGTCGGCGCGAACTACGGAGAGATGCTCATCGACTACGACCCGGCGCCCGGCGTGCGTGTCGTGGCCGTCGAACCCAATCCGCACGTTCGACGGCATCTCGAGCGGTCGCTGCGAGAGGCGCGGCGACCCGTCGAGATCGTGGCGAAGGCGATCTCGGACCAGGACGGTCGGATCGAACTGGTCGTCGATCGCACGTGGTCGGGGGTGTCGGCCGTCGCACTCGACCCCCGCGAAACAAGAGGTCACCGCGTCGAAACCATCGAGGTCGAGACGGTGACGCTGCGCACGCTGCTTACGGATTCGAGGCCCGATCGCGAGAAGCGCGTGCTCGTCAAGGTCGACGTCGAGGGGCACGAACCCGCCGTGCTGCGGGGCCTCGGCGGGGCCGCCCATGGCTACGCCTCGTTCGCCGCACTCATCGAGATCGATCACCTGTCGGACTTCGACCTGGCGGCGATGTTCGAGTCGTTCACGTTCGAGGCGTTCGACGCGCCGCGCGGCACGTTCGTCGGGATCGCCGATCGATCCCTCGACGAGTGGCGGGGGCGCCTCGCGCACGACGGCGTTCACGGACGCGACGCCGTGCTTCGCCCCCGGGTCGGTTGATCGCTCTCTATCGGACGGTCCAGTGAAACGTCGCCTTCGCGCCCGCCTGTGCGAGCCGCCCGTCGCGTCCCTCGACCTGCACGTTGACGAACCGCCGACCGCCCCACACCTCGTAGCGCGCCATCGATCGGCTGAAGGGTACGGCGTTCGACGTCAGATCGACCGTCGTCTTCAACGACTCGAGCCGCCCCGAGAGCGTCTCGGGCAGTGCGATGCGCGCCGTCACGCGCCAGCCGAACGTGCCGTCGCCGTGATCGGGCAGGTAATTCAAGAAGTCGCCCTGCTCGAACCGCAGCACGTCGACCGTCGCGGTCGCGTTCTTGCCGTCCGGCGCAAGCGCGAAGGTCGATGCCGTCGTCGGCTGCGACAGCGGCAGCTTCAGCGGCTTGCACGACGGATCGCCGATCAGGAGCCTCGCGACCGCGCCGCGCAGCATCACGTCGTAGAAGCCCATTCGCTTGGCGACGCCGACCCGGTAGCGGGGGAAGCCCCCGTACGTCGCGGCCAGGCTCGTGAACGCGAGTCGGTATTGCTGTCCAATCACCTCCCCGAGTGGTGCCGCGGTCTCTCGGAAGTACTCCCACTCGGTCATCGCCATCTCGCCTCGGTCGCCCTCGAGCGAGGCGAGGAACCCGGTCGCACCTGCGTGTACCCACGCGAGGGAGACCAGCCTGTTGGCCACGTACGACTCCGGCGCCAAGAACACCATCTGGTAGGCGCACGGGTGGTACGAACGCGAGAGCACGGCGTTGAAGCAGGCGCCCGAGAAGACGACGGGCGTCGTCCCTAGCGAGTACGCGGAGATCTGCGCGGCGCTCGCGGCGTTGACGACCTCGGTCGGCAGGCCATGGCCGAAATGCAGGGCGAAGTCGAGCACGTCGAACTCGCGACCCGTCGCCGAAGGCATCGTGACGGCGGCGCGCGTGCCGCCGGCGGCCTCCTTCTCGAGGATCCGTTCGCAGAACTTCGAGAGATCGTCCGGACTGCGGGCGGTCAGATACCCGAAGTGGAAGTCGGGCATCGGGTCGGCGTCGAGCTCGCGGCAGAGTTCGAGCACGTCGAGGTGGAAGTTGATGTCCACCGTCTCCGGCGAGACGGCGAGCGCTACGAACTCGGGGCCGATCTTGCGGAGCGCGTCAGCCGCGGTGCGGATGTCGTCGCCGACGAACTTGACGGTCTCGGCCTTGCGCGCGTCACGCCAGCGATCGAGCGCCTTCCACATCGGATCCGAGGCCGCGAAGTTCGTCAGCACGACGACTCGGCCGAGGCCGGCGAACCGCGGGAACCCCTCCGTCGGCTGGGCGTCGGCTCCGCCCGCTTCGACGGAGACGAGCAGCTTTTCGGCCGCTTCATGAAGCGGGGACTTCTCGATCGCGAGGATTGCCTTCAGGTGCCTCTTCGCGCCCGCGAGGTCGGGCGGCGTCAAGGCGAGCATCGCGTCCGCGATCGTCCATCGCGCGTCGTCGACTTTCGAGCCTTTCGGGAAGCGGGCGACGTAGCGCTCGCCGACGTCGATCGCCTTGTCGTAGCGCTTCGCCGACCAATGGCACCACGACTTCGAGTAGTAGATCCCGCCTTCCTTGACCATCGGGGAGGTCGGCTGGTCGCGTTCGATGAGGTCGAGGATCGCGAGTCGCACGTCGGGCTGACGCTTGCCGTCGACCCGGTCGAACGCCCAGGAGCGAAGGACCCCGTACGACGTCGCGAGCTTGGGCACGGGCCAGCGTTCGTTCACGAACTTCAAGACGACCTCGAGCGCGGCCGCGTCGTCGGGCAACTCCTTCAGGATCTTCTTTCCTGCCGCCTGCGCGGCGGCCGGGTCGGCTGCGTCGCGCCACGCGCGAATCCACTCGTCGGACTTCGCTCCCTTGTCGGGCGGCCCGTCGCCGGCAAGTGCGACGGCAGCCAGCGACGAGCCCGCGAGGAAAGCCGCCACGATGAGCGCAGGGAGAGACCGACGCGGCATCGACGCCTCCGACCCGTTGGATCTTCATCCTACGGGTGATGACCGGTTCCGGCGACGGCGATCCGCGATCGGACGCGGGCCCCGGTTCTCGTCACTTGGCGGGCTCGACGTCGACGTGCTGGACGATCTCGCGCATCGTCGCAATGTCTTCGGCGTTCGCGATCACGATCACCTGGTTGGTTTCTTCCTCGGCGGAGATGCGGGGCGACGAGTCGGTCGGCGGGGCGGCGGCCGTGCCCGCGGCCGCGGCGGGCACCGCCGGCCGTACCGGCTTCGGCGGGAACAGTTCGCCGAGGACGACCGCGACGCGGCGGGCCGACGCATGCTTCAACACGAAGTAGGCCGGCGACATCTTCGTGGCCTCGGTCGTCGGTACCGGCGTGGGCGCGACGTCGAGCTGGCGGATCATGCGATAGATCACGGCGACGTTCGGGGCGAAGTCGGTGACGAGGAACGCCCGTGCGGACGGAACCTCCTGGACGCTCCCGATGTTGTTCTGCGTGATGACGCGCTGGAGCGCGGCACGGGCATCGCGCAACTCGGTCAACTGGCTCACCCGGATCGTCGCCGAGACGAAGCGTCCCCCCTGACTCGACAACTTCGGGAGCATCGCGTCGGTGATCTCGATGACTTCGGGTTGCGGTTTCATGATGAACTGACTCGCGAGCGTGCGCGCGTCCATCGCGAGGTACATCGGGCTCTCGGCCGGTCCGTACCGAGTCAGGACGACTTCGTCGTTCGCGAGCATCGCGCGCACTGCATCGAAGATCTGTTCGACGGTCCCGTGCAACGTCGTGCCGGTGCCCATCATCTTCTTGGTGGAGATGACCTTGTCGTGTTCGCTCCACGTGATCGTGGCGCCGGTCAACTGGGCCAGGTTCTTCAGCACGACCGCGAGCGGTGTCGCGTCCGTGATCGTGAACTCGGTGATCCCCGCGACCGGGGGCTTCGCGGCCGGAGGCGGCTCGTCGGCGCGGGACGCCGGCAGGACGCCGAGCGTGAACGCGGCGAATGCGGCGAGTGCTGAGAGGAGCAGGGAACGGACGTGCGAGCGCATGGAAATCTCCCGGGACCGTAGGCGAGTTCGACGACGTCACTCGGACGACGCGACCACGATATCCATTCCCGGCCCGCGGGGCTTCGGACTCGGGTCCCGTCGCCCGTTCAGGTGCGCGGGTGGGATCGGAAGAACTCGAGGATCGCGCGTGAGATCGGCCCCCCCGGTCCTCCGGGCCACTCGTGGCCAGCGCCCTCGACGAGCAGCAACACCGCATCGGCGCGGGGCGTCGATCCCGAGTAGGCGGCTCGTTTGACGACCAATCCGTCGATCGGAGGAGGCGTCGTGACGTCGGGGCCGCGCGTCGCGCCGTTGCGACGGGCCCACGCGGGGACCGGTGTGCCGGTGCCCCCGACCAACGGCGGCGCGCCGACCCGCCCGTCGGCCGTCCCGTGGACGTGCAACAACGGGACGGGACCGGCGTCCGTCGCCGGTGCGAGCGAGGGCAGATAGCCCGCGACGGGAGCGATGGCGGCGAGCAACGCCGGACGATCGGCCGCCAGTCGATAGCAGAACGCGGCGCCGTTGGAGAAGCCCGACGCAAAGACGCGCCGATCGTCGATGGCGAAGCGTGTCCGCAGTTCGGCGAGAAGCACGTCGACGAATCGGACGTCGGTCGACGTGCGTCCTGCCCCGGGGTCTACGTCGAACCGGCCCCCGGCCCCTTCGGGACAGACGACCAGCATCCGCGCCCCGTCGGCGAGCGCGTCGAAGCCGGTGCCCTGTTCGATGTCGTCGGCATCCGACCCGGCGCCGTGGAACACGAACAGGAGGGGCATTGGCCCGGAGTTCGGCGTCGATGGGGGGGCGTGGAGCCGATACCCACGCGAGACGCCGTCGACGACGATCGACGAGCCGGTACTCAACGGTCGTGTCTCTCGCTGCCGTGCCCCGCGGCTGGACGCACAGGATGCGAGCAGGCAGATGGCGAGGACGGAGCCGACCGAGCGCATGGACGCGACCCTACCCGGACGTCGGGCGTCGCGAGGGAAGATCACCCTTCCAGCGCTACTTTCCGCCCTTCGCCTTCGGCTTCTCCGAGAGCATGTCGAGGAACGCCTCGAGTTCGGGATCTACCTTCGGAAAGTCGCCCATTTCCAGGACGCGGACCATGTAGGTGAACGCGCCTTCCTTGGCCTTGAAAATGTAGCCACGCAGCCGGAGGTAGTCGCCGTCCTGACCGGTGCCCACGACCTCGAACATCTGCGCCTGGGCCAGGTTCTTGGCGAACGGGGCTTTGACGAGATCTTTCTGTCCGGTGATCGTGACGAACTCCTTCTTCTTCGCGTCGAGATATGCCTTCTTGGCGAGTCCCTTGGAGTTGTCGGCGCCGATCCGCACCTCTTTCCCGTCCTCGTCGAAGATGTAGACGAAGCCCCACTTGAAGAAGTCGCACTCGATGCGGCGAACGATGCGGCCGCGATGGTTCGTCTCCTGGACCGCGAACAGCACGCCGTCGCTGCCGAGATTTTCCCAACGCGAGCCCGAGGGCACGGCCCATCCGATGCCCGTGCCGCTGTACGTGGCTCGCTCGAAGAGAAAGTCGGCGCCCAGCAGGAGCTTGTTGCGCTTGGCCCACGCAACCGTCTCGTTGTGGAGCGTCTGTGCGTCCGTGCGCGGCTGAGCGCCCCCGATGAAGGGTGCGAGCACCTTCAGGCACGCGTCACCGTCCGCCTTGCCCTTCACCGGCCCCAGCGCTACGGCGCGAAGCAGCCGGGCCTGAGCGAGCGCCATCTCGCGACCCGGCCCCTCGGGGAGCGTCGGGATCACGACGATCAACTTGTCGGTCCGCTCGATGAGCGGCGCGCGTGCAGCCGCGACCTCGTCGACACCCTCACGCAGCCAGCCGATGCCCTTCGCGAGGATCGAGCCGCTGTCGGCCGTACCGCCGGTGTAGGCATCGACGAGCAGATCGGCGACGGCCACGAAACGCTCGGGTGAGACGGGCTTTGCCATCGCGAGATCGACGCGAATCGTCAGCGTCTGCGCGCCCGCGAGCGCCACCTTCGCGAGGCGGTCTTCCTTGTGCGTGTCGAGGCACTTCTGTGCGATCTCGACGAACGCCACGCCGGCCTTCTGGGCGTCCTCGAGCTGGGCCTTCGGCGCGGCGGCGAGATACCCGGCGGCTTCGATGCAGAGCGTCGCGCAGTTGCCCGGGTCGGAGGAGAGGAGCGCGCGGTTGCCCTTGTACTTCAGGAATTCGGTGACGATCGAGACGTCCGCGTTGTGGACGAACTTCTTGAACATCTCGATGAACTGCTTGATCCGCTTGTCGAGTTTCGCCTTCTGTTTCGGGTCCATCGGCGCTTCGGGATTGGCACCCTCCTCGCCTCCGCCGAGGTCGCCGTCACCCGGCTCCGGATCCCCGCCCGGCTCGGGATCGGCGCCCGGTTCGGGATCGTCCGCCCGGACGATCGAACGGTCGGCGCTCGGCGCGAGCAGGACGGCGAGCGCCAGCATCCGGATGAAGAACGGTGCGCGAATTCCCATGACGTGCCCTCGGTGGATCGTGAAGGAGGATACCTACAAACGCCGACCCGTGCTTGACCGGGGGGGAGGGGTGTCCCCCCGCCTTGAATCGCGTCCCGGGCAGTCGAAAGGCCTTGATCGACGCCAAGCCTCGATCCGGCGACCCCGATGGGGCGCCCTCGACTTCTGGCCGGCCCCGCCCTCAGCGACCGATGGCGTTCAAGACCGCGTTGTTGATCGCGTAGACGGTTCCGTCGGGGCCGATCGCGGTCGGCGTGTATGCCTCGCCCGTCGGGGGCGCGAGCACTACCGACTGGTCGAGCGTGTTCGTCACCAGATTCCACCGGTAGCAGATGCCGTCTTCGTTGTTGCAAACGATCGAGTTCGTCGCCGGGCTGACCGCCGCGGTGTTGATGCACCACTCGCGCACCGCCCCCGGGTGGGTCGCGACGTAGTCCGCGTCGGGGGTGACGGCGGCCACCGTCAGGACCTCCGCCATCGCCGCGAATCCGCTGATCGACTCGATTGCCGACGCGTTCGGATCGAGGATCGCCAGCCGGTTGACCCCGTCCCCGCCGGCCTGCACGTAATTGTTGTATTTGACCATCAATAGGTAGGCGCTCGCGCCGGTATAGCTCGGGACCATCGACGAGGGAACGACCGATGCCGTGTCGTCCCAGCCGAACGCGCCCGGGATCTTCGAGAGCGTGAGAGCGGCGTCGAAGTGGAGCAGCCAGCCGCGGTAGTGGCTCGATCCCAGCGGGTTCTCGAGCACGCCGATGTAGACGTCGCCGTCGGGCCCGACCGTCGGCGACGCGGTGCCGTCCTCCGCGACGTACGAGTCGAGCGCCGACTTCGGATCGGTGAGTCTGACCTTCGCGAGGAACCCGAGATCCGACGCGCGCACGGCGACGAGGTATCCGGCGCTGCCCCCGGTCCCGTTCGCGGAGTTCACCGTGACGTAGAGGGTCGCGCCGTCGGGGCTCAACGCCGGGGCGCAGCCGTGCGTCACCTTCGACATGTCGGCCGAGTACGTGGGGATCGACACCGCGGTCGCGATGCCGGTCGGGGTGATCTTGACGAGACAACTCGTGACGCCCGCCGGATTGACTCCGGTCACATGCACCCCGAAATAGACGTTGCCGAGGTCGTCCGACGTCAGCGGCGTATTGACGAAGACGGTGGCGCCGAATGCGGTCGGATCGGCGGCGTAGGCGACGTCGCCGAAGAACGCGATGCGCGACGTGGCGGACACGAAGGCGTCGGGGTCTTCGCGAACGAGAAGCGTGCCGCCGGCGGCCGGGAGATAGAGCCGGCCGGAGGGCGTCAGGCAGGCCGTGACGCTCGGGATCCAGTTGTGGGGTGGCAGGCGGTAGTCGGTGGCCATCGACCAGCGAGAGGAGCCCGTCGCGCCCGCGACTGCGTCGAAGCGAAACCCTTCGGTCAACCCGGTCTTCACCGGAAAGACGACCGTGTTGGCTCGGGTGATCACCGGCGAGCCGTAGTGGATGTAGAGGCTGCCGTTCGTGTACGCCGGATAGAGGTCCACCGGCCGGCTCCAGTGGACCGACGCCAAGTCCTGCGTGGCCGCGTCGGAGAGGGCGGAGTGCTGGGCGTTCCCGCCGTAACTCGTCCACGCTCGACCCAGGGCGACCGGCGCGTGATTTCCGCCCCCGCCGCAACCCGCGGACAGCGCCCACGTGACGCCGACGAACGCCAAGAGCGAGCGGAGTCGGAAGGTGGGGGGGCTCAGGCGGAGGATCCTCGGCGAGCGGCAAGATCGCGTTCGCGAGTCTACCCGGGCGCACCGGTGCGCATCGGACGCCCGAACGTGTGGCTCGTTCGTCGCAAACCGATCGGGCGACGGGACCCGCGTCCGATGCCCCGCTTGCTACGCGAGATCCGCGAACTCCTCGTACGGCAGATCCGAGCCGAGCGCCTCGAGCTTCGCGCGGAAGAACTTGTCCATTCCCCTCCGTCGCCCCGGACTCAGGAGTTCCGACGATCCGCCTTGTTCGCCCTTGCGCAACATGGCGCCCGGCTTGCGCCACGCGATCAGCTTGCCGATCTGGAACTTGTGGTCGATTTGTTTCATGTAGGCGAAGGTCGACTTCGCGCAGACGTCGGCGAGTACCTCGTCGGCCACCCGGATCTTCAGGAAGTCGGCCACCCGCCGAACCGTTCCCGCCAGATCGCGCTTCATGGCCTTGAACGAGACCACCAGCACGTTCGGGCGGTGTCGCTCGGCCCAGTATCCCGCGGCGTTGACCGCCCACGGTCCGCCCATGCACTTGCCCGAGATGAACAGGCTGTACCAGATGTCGAGCGACGGCATGGCCGGGCCCAGAATTCCGTCGCGAACGAAGTGGTAGTTCGAGACGAACACGTCCTTGGGATCGCGAATCACCAGGATGTAGCGAGCGTGCTCCGACTTCGGCAGCAGCTCCCATCCGAAGTGGGTCTTGATGACCCGCATCCGTTCCGGCGCGTCCCGCCATGCGACGGCGTCCTTCAACGGGATGGCGTAGCCGTGCATGAGTTTCGACATCGCCTGTGTGTCCGGCCAGGGCACCACGTCGTGGATGTGGTCGAACTCGGCCCTGCCGTGGTGGATCAACTGCTGGACGATCTGCAGCATCCAGTTCGTGCCGCTCTTGGCGTAGGTCGCGACGAAGACGTCCTCGGGGCCCGGTACGTAGTCCCGGAACGGGTTCTTGGCCGCGAGCGCCCGTTCGCGGCGCA
>JANNRO010000405.1:0-3004 GCA_031401505.1 Planctomycetia bacterium | reverse complement strand
GGATCCCTCCGTACCAGCACCGGTGCTGGTACGGCGCAGAACGGGCTCTGGATCGACGCCCGATCCACGCCGGATCGACGCCCGACGGGGGGGCTACTCGAAGTCGATGACCAAGTCGGTCGTCCCCGCCTCGACTCGCTTCCACCTGGAAGGATCGCCCCTGTCGCCGTAGAGGAGTTCCGCGCTGACGACGTATGCGCCCGGAGGCAGGCCGTGCACGCGGAAGGAGCCGTCGCTCAGTACGCGTGTGTGGGCAACGAGGAAGTTCGGATGTGCATAGACATCCACCGTGAAGTCCTCCTCGCGGAGCAGCTCTCGCCACTGCGCGCTCTTCCGCTCGCGGAACTCACGCGATACTCGGACTTTGCCGGCGATGTCCTTGACCTCTTCGGGCTCGATGCGGCGCTCGGACTCTCCGGGCTTCAGGCCCCGCGCCCGCACGATCCTGCGGTTGATCTCGGCATCAGCCCACATCTCGAACTCGCGGTCTGGGGGCAGCGCGACGAACCGGATCCAGCCGTCGTCGCGGATGGGCGCATAGCGCACCTGGCGCACGCTTCGTTCTCCGTCGGGCTCCTCCCACGTCACGCGCGCCCACCCCACTTGCGTGCCGGGCACGTAGCCGACAATGCGCAGGAACAACTGCGGGCCGGGGTCCAGCACGATGACCAGGTCGCGCACGCCTGCCCGGGTCTCGACCACCCTCTTCTTCGCGTAGGTAGACCAGTCGCCGGTGGTCACGAGTAGCTTCACTGGCCCCCGGGGAATGTCGTCGATCTGCAACCGCCCTTGCGCGTCCGTGCGCCACGCAGGAATGCCGCTGTTGGGTCGAGGGTAGCCCTCCACCTCGATCCAGACGGCGGGGATCGGCCGACCCTGCTCGTCACGGACGACGCCCGAGATAGGGAGTCTCGCGGGGCCGGCGTCAGGGCCGGCACGGGCGACTCCGAGACCGAAGGCAACCGCGGCGGCGGCGAGGAACGAACCGCGAAGGACATGTCTCATGACGCGACTCCTGGCGGCGAAGCGACGAGTCTAGCGAGCGGCGCCGCGGCCACCCGTCGGGTCCCGCGATCGGCGAGAGCGCCGTGCACCCGTCGGCGCACCGGAGCGCCCCGAGGTCTTCGGGCCACGCGCGCACGTCGTCGACGGTGATCCGCTCGACCTCCTGCCCCGAGATGTGGCGGCCCGAGTGAAGGGCCAACCGCCCGGCGCACTTCGCGCAGATCACGCGGCCGTTGTCGTTCACGACTCCCGTCTCCTTGAGCGGCCCTACGAGAAGGACGCGATCGTCGCGGGGGACGACGACACCGTCCGGCTCGCCGAGAGTCTATTGCGCGAGAACGCGGCGCGGATCGCCGACACCGGGCCCGAGGTCGACATCGACGGCGTCGCGTACTGAGCGGCGACCTACACGCCGAGCCGGTTAAGACTGCTCACGTGAACGAACGAATCCACGCCGCGGCGCCCGTGCCGATGATTGCCGCCGCGCCGGGCGGAGGGGCCGTGAGGAAGCGTCGCAAGACGAAGCGGAAGAAGTGACGATGGGCACTTGGTGGCGAGGGTTCCGCGTCAAGCACCCCGTCCTCACGCGCCGGGTTTCTATGACCCTGCTCGTCCTGATCCTCGGGCTGCTCGCATGGGCGGGACTTGTGTTCGAGTCGGGCGACCGCGAAAAGTGGCCGCCAGAGCCAGTATTGAGGTTCAGGTTTCCCAAGTAGTCCTAAGTCGTCGGTTTACCAACCGGACAGGTCTGAAACCAAGGATCGAGCGCGCGGTCGCCCTCGTCGCGCCACGGATTGCGCCTCGCACGGGCCCTCCGGAGGAACATGAGTCCAGCGATCGGGGACGACCGCCACCCTCGCGCGCGTCAAACTCGCATGGCTAGGACCTCCGCCGTGCGCATCGCCTTTGTCGTCGTCGGACTCGCCGTCTGCGCGTACGGAGCGGCAGACGTGACCGGCGGATGGCTCGGCGAGCCGCCGTGGAACTCGATCCGACTTGGCCCGGGTCCCGGCCACAAGTGGATAACGGCCGCGTTCATCTCAGCGGGGCTCTTGCTTTTGTTGATCGGCGCTCGACCCCGCCGACATCCAACAGAAGACGTTGCGTCGGACGTCTTCCGCTAACCCGCTATTCGCGAGGACGGCCCTGGATACGATCGCCGCATGCGTCCCGCCGCCCGCATCGCACTCGTCGTCGTTGGGCTCGCCGCGTCGGTGTACGGGGTCGCGAGCGTCACCGGCCAATGGCTCGGGACGCCGCCGTGGTGGGAGCGTGCGGCGCCGCTGTCGCCGGAGGCGTGGTTGCGGCGCAAGTTCCCACGATTTCATCCGGTCCACGTTTCGAGCGAGCGCTCGAATCCGGAGTGGGGATGGCATCGGGCGGTGGAAGAGGCGCCTACGCTCGCGCCAAGGAACATGGACCCGATCGAAGGCCGAAAGTGGGTGTCGGGATGCCTCGTCTTGGTGGGCGTCGCCCTGGCCGCCTTCGGGTCGTGGTCCCATCGGCGAGTTCCGAAGCATGGAGTTGCGTCGCCCCGTCGTGGCTGGGCCGGTTCCGTGCGAATCGCGTCGCTCGGTCTCGGTCTGGGCGCGGCCATGATCGTCATTGCCAAATTCATCCAGTATCTGGTTCACTTCGAGGAGTGGGAGTAGCCCGATCGGCGACCGACGTCGCAGGTGCCTCGCCCATCGCGAGAACGGCCCTCGGGCTCACCACGAGGCGGCGGACGCGCGACCCTCGTAGCGGCCGCCCGCGCTACCCGTCGGTACGATCCCCGCATGCGCCCCTACGACGAGGACGCGATCGTTGCGGGGGACGACGACACCGTCCGGATAGCCGAGCGACTCTTGCACGAGAATGCCGCCCGGATCGCCGACACCGGGCCCGAGGTAAATCTCGACGGCGTCGCGTACTGACTGGCAACCTACGAATCCAGCCGGTTAGGATCGTTCGCGTGAACGAGCGACTCTGCGCCGAAGATCCGACACCGAACAACCCC
>JANNRO010000404.1:0-1633 GCA_031401505.1 Planctomycetia bacterium | reverse complement strand
GATTTCGACGGAGAAACGGGTCCGAAAGGGGGCAAGGGTACCGCCCGAGGGAGGGGGACCCAAGCCGGGACGGGCCGCCAAGGGCCACCACCCGGTCAAGTACCGGGGGGGCCGAGCCCGACGACCCGAATCCGCGGAAATCGGTGGAAATCGCGGTCCTCCGTCAGGATTTCGTCGAAGCCATGCTCGAGGGCGAGCGCGACGATATGGGCGTCGTGGATGAGGTTTCCCGAGGCGCCCGATTCGCCGAGCACACGCTCGAAGACGTCGGCGTGTCGATCCGTTTCTGCGAGCACCGCCACCACGGGCGATTCCATCACGTCCCGAACGAATCGCCAGGCGACGGTGATCGAAGTCGGGGTCTTGAACACCCTCGGGTGCGTCACGACGCGAATGAACTCGGACACGCAGGGCCAGGCGAGCCCGAAGCGCTCGTCACCGGTCGCAAGTTCCCGAACCCGCTGCTCGGCCGCCTGGTGCTTCGCGGCATCGGAACGATGTGCGTACACGAGAACATTCGTATCGATGACGATCGACATGGCGCTTATCGCCGCCCGTCCATGAGATCGAAGAGCGCGTCGCGATCCTCCAGATCGACACCGGGCTGGAGCCCGTCACCGCCGAACGTCGTCAGTCGGAGCTTTCGCTTCGGCTTGGGGGACGACTGCCGCGCCTGGCGCAGCAATCGGTCGACGAGACGTGCGAGGGTCGTGCCCTCCCGGGCCGCCCACGCCTTCAACTCGCGCAACAGCAGGTCGTCGATGTCGATGGTGGTTCGCATGCATCAAAGCATACGCCATAGGCATCAAGATGCAACGAGGTCGCGCGGATGGAAGAAGTCCCGCCGATTTCGGGGTACGCCGAGCGTCCGCTACAGTCGGTCCACCGCCCCGTTCCCCGGAGCGAACGCCTGCCGCCCTCCGGGCGCACTCCTCGAAATCGGTGACATGAACCCCGAACTCTCCGCCCACTTCGCCGCCCGTCAACCGTCGGCCATCCGGCGCGCGCAAATCTTGTTCGCCGAGCGGGCCGACCGTGCATCCGTACGGGTGATCAACCTCGCGATCGGCAACGTCACCCTCCCCATGCATCCGGCGATGCGTGCGCGCATGGGTGCGCTCGGGGCCCCGGGGTCGCCATTTTCGAGCGGAATCGTGAGTTACGGCACGACCGTCGGCACCGACGAGGCGCAGGCCGCCTTCAAGCACGTCATCGCGTCGGCGGGGTGCGACACCCGCGGGCTCGCGTGCGTCGTGACCGACGGCGGTTCGCCGGCCATGGAACTGGCCCTGGTCGGCGTCTGCGGACCTCGCTCGGCACGCCCGGTCCTGTTGCTCGACCCGGTCTACACGAACTACATGGACTTCGCGCGCCGCGTCGCGGTGCCGACCGTCTCGGTCCGGCGCGAACTCGGCGCTGACGGGCGATACGCCGCACCCGACCTCGCGGCACTCGAACGCGTGATCGAGGCGAAGCGTCCGACCGCCGTCATCGTGATCCCGGCCGACAATCCGACGGGCAGTTACCTCGATCGCGCGGGGCTGGCGGAGGTCGCGCGGCTTTGCGTGCGGCACAACCTCTGGCTCGTCAGCGACGAGGCGTACCGTCAACTCCACTACACCGGGCAGCCGGT
>JANNRO010000403.1:0-35589 GCA_031401505.1 Planctomycetia bacterium | reverse complement strand
CGAGACCCATCTGGGCTGGGCCGCGCGCGGCCTCGGCCAGCAGATCACCGCAGCGCTCGAAGAATGGCGTCACGCCAACCCGAACCCCGAGGCCGCCGCGCCGCCGACCGCGCTGGTCGACCGGCTCAAGCTGATCTACGGCCCGAACTACCACGAAGAGATCGACGCACGTTCGGTGGCCGAGATCGTCGAGCTGTCGGAGAACCTCAAGAACGGCGTGCCGATGGGCACTCCGGTGTTCGATGGCGCGCGCGAGGCTGACGTTTCGGCGATGCTGGAACTGGCCGGGCTCGATACCTCGGGTCAGGTCACGCTGTATGACGGGCGCACTGGCGATGCGTTCGATCGCAAGGTGACGGTGGGCTACATCTACATGCTCAAGCTGCACCATCTCGTGGACGACAAGATCCACGCGCGTTCGATCGGGCCTTACAGCCTCGTCACCCAGCAGCCGCTGGGCGGTAAGGCGCAGTTCGGCGGGCAGCGCTTCGGCGAAATGGAGGTCTGGGCGCTCCAGGCCTATGGCGCAGCCTATACCTTGCAGGAAATGCTCACGGTCAAGTCCGACGACGTGGTCGGACGGACCAAGGTCTACGAGGCGATCGTCAAGGGCGACGACACCTTCGAGGCCGGCATTCCCGAGAGCTTCAACGTGCTCGTCAAGGAAATGCGCTCGCTCGGGCTGAACGTCGAATTGAACTCGGTCATCGATCACGATGATGCCGACGACGAGGCGATCAACCTGCAGCGCGCGGCGGAATAGCTAGATGATAAGAGGGATCACGTTGGTTGCTGCGATTTCTGCGTTTGCCGTCGCCCACGCGGCAAGCGCACAGTCGAGCAATTGCCCTCCGTCTTCAGGTGGTCGCGCACAACAGGTGTATGACAAGCACCTGCAATGTGCGGTCGATATTTCTGTCGCTCGAATGTTCGTGAAGTCAGCTCAGCCGGACGCACTGCCTCAGTTTGAAGAGGCAATGGGTTCTCGGACTTCGCGAGTTCGAGAAACGGCGCGCCGTGATCGGTCGCGGCCGACTGCACCTTTCGGGCGAGCGCCCCGTCGCTCGACTCGACCGCGGCCGGAACGAGGGCCAGCAACTCGGACGCGGAATCCGCGCGCGCCATGGCCGCGACCGCGTCGGCCGCCTCGTTCGGGCGGCTCGCGACCAGCAGTTGTCGCGGCGATTCGTCCGAGAGAAGGGCGCGCACCGCCGTCAGCGGCCAGGAACCCGTATCGGTGGTCTTGCCCGTGCACACGAGATTGCCGCTCTTCGCGTCGATCGAGAACGCGCCCGCGACCAAGCGCCCGTCGTCGAGGACCGCGCGTCCGGCCGCGAGCGTCGAGGGCTTGCCCGCGACGCCGAACAACCGAAGGGGAGGCACCTCGATCGTCTTCACGGGGCTCTTCCACGCCGTCACGCGGTTCTTCGACTCGACGACCACGAGGCGATCGAGCCGCGGGATCACGCGGGAGACGCAGGGAACCGGGTCTGGGTGCAGGAGTTCGAGCGAACCGGCGTCGAAGATGCGACCGCCGAGGAAGACGATCTCGCCCGCGGTCGTGGGCGCGACCTTCGCGTCGAGGAACTCGGGGTGCATCGTGGCGTTGGCGATGTCGCGCCGGTCGTCCGTGTCGGTGTCGGTCCCGTTGAAGAGGGTCACGACGAGGGCCTGCGCCTTGCCCTTCCCGACGGCCGCCACCCAATCGCGGCCAAACGACGCGATGCCGAACGGCAACAGGAGCGCGGGATGCTTCTCGAACGGGCCCGAGTCCGCGAGGCCGAGGCGCACCGTGTCGGCGTCACGCCCGTCGTCACGGAACCTGACGCCGCACGACACCATGACGTCGGCCAACCCGACGACCACGCGGGAAAGCCTAGGATCGGCCTTCTCGGGAAGACGGGTCTCGCGCCGGACCGATCCGTCCTTTCGATCGACCTCGACGAACCGGGTGCCGGCGGCCAAGAACACCGACGTGCCTCGCAACGAAGGACGCGGGAACTCGGTGCCCGTAGCGGCCGGGGCGGGCGACTTCCCGGCCGCCGGTGCCGCCGACGAAGCCGACGAACCTTCGACCCGAATTGCCGCTGCCGCGCTCTTCGGCCACTGGAACTCGGACGACCCGAACGTCAATCGGGCGAGCACGCCGTCCACGACGACGTAGACCTCGTCGCGCAGCACCGTCGGCTGCCCCATCGACATCTTCCCCGAGTACGTCCACCGCGACGTCAGCGACTTTTCCCCCACGGCGAACGCCTGCAGCGTCTTCGGCGACGTCCGCAGCAAGATGCGCCCGTCCGTCAGGCACGGCGAGAGCGGAAGGCTCGAGTCGAACGTCTGCTTGAACTTCTCGACGCCGGTCACGGTCGAGAGCACGTGGACGGTCCGCTTGTTCCCGGCGCGTGCAACGACGAACGTCCGGCCCTTCCACGCGAGCGGCTCGCCCTCGATCGCGCCCTCCTTGACCGAGAACTTCCACACCCGTTCGACGGCCCCTCGGAGCGCTCGCGCGGCGCTCGCACCCGTGCGCGCCGGACAGCCGTCGTCTTGCAGCCACCCGTGCGACGGAGCCAGCGCGCCCTCTTCGAACGCTGCCGTGACGCGCTCGTCGCCGGGCGCGGCGACCGCGGGCGCGGACCGCGACGCGCCGATGCCGAGCAGAGCAACGACGCCGAGCCGAAACACGAACCGAGTGCCGACCATCGAAAGCACCTCCACCGGGCGCGGATCGTAGCCGGTCGGCGTCACGGCGGATCGACGGCATCGTCCACTGCGGGCGCTCGGGCTCGTTCTCAGCCCTTCGTCCGGTCGAATCCGCCGATCGGAGACAGATACCGCGGTGACAGCGGGGCGAACGCCGCGCGCAGTTCGGCGTCGGGCGTGCCGTACACCGAGAGCGCCTTCGGGCTCGCGAGCGCGAAGAAACGCTTCGCGAACTTCGCATCGAACGTGCGGCTGTGGAGTGCGGCCGCCGCCACGCTCGCGTACCGCTCGAAGATCTGACAACTGGTTCCGTCTTCGCCGAACATCCATTCGTAGGTCAGCGTGCCGGGCTCTCGATGCGTCGACCCGACCATTTCGCGCATCAATTCCTTCCACGAGCCGAGGTGGCCCGCTCCGACCGATACCTCGATCACCCAGCCGATCTCCTCGCTCGTCATGAATCGAACCTCCCGGCGCCCGCGTGCCCAATGGTGCGACCCGCCCCATGCAACGACCCGGCCCCCGTCACGTCGGCGAATTCGCCGAAGCGACGGGGGCGGGAGGTCCGCCCGAAGGGCGGCGGCGCCGGCCCCGAAGGGCGCGGCGCCAATTCGAACGTCAGCGCCGAGTGGGCGCCGAAGAACGACTACTTCTTCTTGCGCCAGGCGTGCATCTTCTTGATGCGGGCAGCGCGCGCCTTGGGCGTCATGCGCTTCCACGACGCCGAAACCGCCTTCGCGATCTTCGCGCCGGTCTTTGAGGAAACTTTCTTCTTTGCCTTGGGGGCCATGCGGAGACTCCTGGGGGAAATGGGACTCTGACTCTCCAAACATACACCATTTCGGGGAAATGACTCGTGAAAAATCGATGGTCGGATGGGGACAACTCCGCTGACCCACCGTTGCGAGAGCCAACGGTCACCCAATCCGGAGGCAGTCCACTGCCCCAGACAGCGCCCATCGAACGGATCGGGCGCGGACCGGTCGTTGGATCGGGCATCGACACTCGATGGCTGGGTGTCCAGCCGATCGGGGTCCGAAGCGGCCCGCCGGGGCCGGAACTGGCCGCTTTGGCGCCTCCGATCGCCCTCGTACGGTGAAACCACCCCTCGACCGAGCGCCATTCACCCTGCGCCCCGGACTCGCGTTCGAAGGACATAGGGATAGCCTTACTTGGACGACATGACGGAAAGGACTCCCGGTCGATGGCCCTGGCAGCCCATCTCCTCCGAACCGATCTCCTGCTGTTCGCGGCGGCGGCGACGGGACTGCTCGCGGGCGCGTCGATCGTGCTGCGTCGAACGGGGCGGGGGGCCCCCGTCGGCCGTACGGCATGGGCGTTGCTCGGCGTGCTGGTGTGCGCCGGTGCCTGGCTGGCAGGGCGCGGAGGGGACAAAGAAGAGACCCGGCTGCGGGCCATGGTGGCCGGCATCGCGCCGACCTACGCCCGCGAGTTCGAGCAACTGGGGCACGCCACGATCCCGACCGACGTCCAGCCGACCGACCCGCTCTTTCGCCGGTTGATCGAGACGCAGAAGCGGTGGCTCGCGGTCAATCGGACGATCGGCGACGTGTACACGATCCGACGCAAGCAGGACGGGTCCGTCGTCATCCTCGTGGACAGCGAGACGGACTACGACGGCAATGGTCGGATCGAGGGGCCCCGCGAGTCGACGACGATGCCCGGCGAGCCGTTCGCTCCCGTCGACCGAGACCCCGGCGTCGTCGAGCGGGCATTCGGCGGAGCCGAGACGTTCGACCAGGCGCCCTACTCCGACCGATGGGGTCGCTGGTTCAGCGCAAACGTGCCGCTGCGAGACGCGACGGGGCGGGTCGAGGCGGTCCTGTCGGTCGACTACCGGGCCGAAGACTGGCTCGACGCGGTGGCCCACGCACGGCTCGGCTTCCTCGCGCTCGTCGGCGCGCTCGTGCTCGCCCTCGTGGCCGCGACCGTCGTATCGTCGGTCCTGCGCGCTCAGGTGGCGCGGCTGAAGGAAGCCGAGGAGGCGATCACGTCGGCCCGACGACGCGCCGAGGCCGCGAGCGACGCCAAGAGCGCGTTCCTGGCCAACATGAGCCATGAGATCCGCACGCCCATGACGGGCATGTTCGGCATGGCCGATCTGCTCCTCGGTACCCCCCTCGATCCCGACCAACGTCGATACGCCCAACGCATCCGGACGTCGGGGGAGTCACTGCTCAAGATCCTGAACGACGTGCTCGATTTCTCGAAGATCGAGGCGGGGCAGTTGACGATCCACCTCCAGGCATTCGACCTCGAGGTCGTGGCGCGCGAGGTGGCGGAGCTGTTGTCGGCCCAGGCGGACGAGAAGGGCGTCGACGTCCTCCTGCGCTACGAGCCGGCCGCGCCGAGGCGATTCATCGGCGACGAGGGGCGCATCCGCCAGATTCTCGCCAATCTGGGCTCGAACGCGGTCAAGTTCACGCCGACGGGTCACGTCCTGTTCGACATCTCGCGCGTCCAGTCGATTCCCCGCGGCGAGCGCATGCACATCGCCGTGATCGACACCGGCGTCGGCATCCCCGAGGGCCTTCAGCCCCAGCTCTTCACCCGCTTCACCCAGGCCGATTCCTCGACCACCCGCCGCTTCGGAGGTACGGGGCTCGGACTCGCGATCGCCCGACAGTTGACCGAGAAAATGGGCGGTTCGATCGCGCTCGAGAGCCGTCCCGGCGAGGGGACGACGCTGTCCGTCGAGCTCGAGTTGCCCACCGCCTCCGAACCGGCCGTCATCGACGCGACGGTCCCGCCGCCGGTTGCGGTCTCCCGATCCGTGCTGCTGGTCGACGACGACCCCGTATCGCGCCGGATCGCGGGGGAGCAACTGGATGCGCTCACCCATCGCCACGAAGAGGCATCCGGCGGCTTCGAGGCGCTCCGGATGCTCTCGGCGGCGCGCGCGGCGGGAGCGCGGTTCGACCTGGTGCTGATCGATCGCCGCATGCCCGAGATGGACGGGCTGGCCCTCGGACGAACCATCCGGGCGATCGCCGACTACGCGTCGACGCGGCTCGTCCTGATGTCGGGGGCCGTCGGGCCGTCCGATCGCGGCGTCGCTGCGGCGCACGGCTTTTCGGCGGTCATCCTTCGCCCCGCGACGGCGGCAACGCTGCGTCGCGTGATCGACGAGGCCATGGCGGCGGCCCCACGCGAGTCGACGTCGTTCGCGCTGCTCAACCTCGATGCAATCGACGTCGGCGGGCGCCCGCGATCGTCGGACTCGGGCCCCGTCGTCCGTTCGGGCGTCGAAAGGGGACGAGGTCGAGGTCTGCGGGTGCTCCTCGTGGAGGACAACGACGTTCTCCAGCAGGTGGGCGCCGAGATGCTCCGGCGGATGGGGTGCACGGTCGAGGTTGCCGTCAACGGGCGCGAGGCGGTGGAGCGAGCCGACGCCACGGCGTACGATCTCGTGTTCATGGATTGCCACATGCCCGTCATGGACGGTTACCAGGCAGCGGCCGAGATTCGACGCCGCGAACGCGGAGAACGCCGGGTTCCGATCGTCGCGATGACCGCCGACGCGATGCACGGCCAACGGGAACGCTGCCTCGCGGCGGGCATGGACGACTGCCTCGTCAAACCCGTCGACTGGGAGACGCTACCGCCGATGCTCCTGCCCTGGGCGGCCGGGGCAACGGCGAAGCCGCCGGCCGCCAGAGGGTAGTCTGCGCCGGGAGTCACTTTCATGCGCCCGATCGCCCTCGGCCTCGTCGCCCTCTCCGCGCTCTGGATCGGTCGGCTGACGGGGCCGGAGTCCGCACACGCAGACGACGTCGCCCCCGTGGCCCCCGTCGCCCCCGTGGCCCCCGTGGCCCCCGTGGCCCCGATCGGCGCGACCGATGCCGACGTCGAGGTGGCGCTTGCCGCCGCTGGCACGCACCGTCCGGAACTCGAACGGGCGCTCGCCCGATTTCACGGTAAGGGTGACGCGCGAGCGTCCGCGTCGGTGCGCTTCCTGATCGCGAACATGCCGGGCAAGGGCTACGTGATCTCGCGACTTCGCGACCGCAAGGGCGCCACGATTCCCTTCGACGCACTGGCCTGGAAGACGTTCCGGGAGACGCAGACCGCGCTCGACGCGATCGAGAAGGAGCACGGTCCGGTCGAGTTCGATCGGGAGCGAATCGTGCTCGACCTCGAGACGATCCGCGCCGACTTCCTGACTGGGCATGTGACTCGAAGCCTCGCGCTCTACGACGCCGTTCCCGCCGAACGCCGACCGGAGTTCGCGGCGTTTCTCGAGTTCGTCCTCCCCTACCGCGGCAGTGAGGAGCCGATCGAGGACTGGCTGTCGGTCCTGCGTGCGCGATTCGAAGCCGTCATCCCGTCGCCCGTCACCGAGTCCGACGCGAAGGTCGTGTGGCGCTTTGCCGGCGCCGAGGCGGCCAACGCGGTGGGATTCGACGAGCGCTACTACGTCCACCCGACCGACCAGGGCTTCGCGGAGATGGAGCGATCCAAGCTCGGACGCTGCGAGGACATCACGAACCGGACGACGTACGCCGCTCGTACGCTCGGACTCGTGACCGCGGCCGACTACACGCCGGCGTGGGGACATCGAGACAACAATCACGCCTGGCCCGTGCTGCTCGACGCCGCGGGGAACGGCTCCGCCCCCGATGGCGCGCGCGCGGCGAAGGTCTACCGCAAGACGTTCTCGCTCCAGCGTGGCGGGCTCGCGTTCCGATTGCCGTCCGATCGCCCGCCCCCCAACCGGTTCCTCGCCAGCAAGTGCTATCTCGACGTCACCGACCAATACGGTCCGACGACCGACGTCGCGACCGAGCTCGTCGGCGAGGCAGCCCGGGCCGAGAGGTTCGCGTATCTCTGCGTGTTCAATGGCGGCGAATGGGTCGCGATCCATCACGCGAACGTCGTGGCGGGGAAGGCGACGTTCGCGAAGATGGGCCGGGGCATCGTCTATCTGCCCGCGGTCCACGACGGCCGAGCGCTCGTACCCGCGGCTCCCCCTCGCATCGTCGGATCGGACGGCACCCTCGTCGTGCTCGAAGCGACGGGCGCGAGCGTGGCGCTCCTTGCAACCGCCACCATGCCCGAACAGACGAGTGTGGACACCCACGAAACGACGCCTACGTCGTTCCTCGAGCAGGGCCACGCGTACGACCTCTCGAGGTGGCACGCGGGTGCGTGGGTACGGGTCGCGGGGACCGAGTCCGCCGGGGCCGCCGGTCTTCGAGTGGACGGGCTCGCCGCCGACGGCCTCTACTGGCTGGTGGCCAGAGGCTCGCGGAAACTCGAGCGCGTGTTCACGATCGAGAACGGTCGGCAGCGCTTCTGGTAGTACGCGGCGCCTGCGAACTCGAGTGCGTCGAATTACTTCGCGCGCTTCAGGAAGAACTCGACGGCCGCGCGTCCGTGGACGAGGGGTCCGTTGGCGGGCTCGTTCGCCGAGACGAGTTCCCAGCCTTCCTCCCCTGCGCGCTGAAGCGGTGCCAGGAGCGTCGAATCGCTCTTCTCGTAGCTCGCGAGGTCGCGATCCATCAAGATCAGGATGTGCCGGTACTCGAACCGGGTGCCGTTCGAAGCCGAGTTGCCATCGGCCCGGAGCAGGCGTGCGGCACCGAAGACGAGTCCGAGAACGGCAACGGCGCAGAGCAACTTCTTCACGGGAGTCTCCAGATCGGGGGGGGAAGCGGCCAAGCGTAGCGGGGAAGCGCCGGTCCGCGACGGCGGCATGGTCTCACCTTGGACGCCGACCGGGCGTGCGGAGTGCGCTCGAAGCCGAACCGACGCCCGCGCCCAGGCCCCTCCACCCCTGCGGAGCGGTGGGCACGCTCCGCCGAACCTTCACGCGACGCCGGTCGTCCCGACGTACCACGTGCCGTGGGCGCGGGCGACCTCGTCTCCGGCATCGTTGACACACGATCCTTCCAGATACGCGATTCGGCGTCCCTTGCGGCTCACCCGCCCGATCGCCTGGAGGTGGTCGCCCGGCCGGCTCGCCCGAAGGAACTGGATCGAGAGTTGGGTCGTACTGCAGAACTCGTCCGGTGCAAGGAGCCCGGACAGCGCGTGTCCCATGGCGGTGTCGAGAAGGGCGATCGCCACACTTCCGTGCGTCACCCCCTGGATGTTGCGATGCCGCTCGTCGACGGTCAGATCACACCGAACGACCCCCGGCGCGATCGCCGTTTCGATGAGTCCCAAGAGCTCGACGAGGCCGCTGAGTCGGGCGGGAGGCATCGACAGAGGGTGTTCGACGGGGGGGACACGCCGCCCCCGGCGGGACCGAGTCCGGTGCTATATTTCGATCATGCGAACGCTTCTTCGTTTGCGGTCTGTCCTGCTCGTCTCGATCGCCCTGACGGCCGTCGTTCTCTTCCTCGCGCGCGGTTCCCGCGCATTCGCCGACGGCGAAGCGCCCGCGGCTCCGCCCGACGCGGGTGCCGGGATGGACGGCGCGGGGATGGATGGCGACGAATCCAAGGGTGACGGGGACGAAGAAGACAGCGACACGCCGCTCTCGCTCCAGGATCAGATCAAGAAGGCGACGGAAAAGGGCGTCCGGTGGCTGAAGCAGGCGCAACTCCCCAACGGATCGTGGGGTGACATCACGGGCGGCAAGCCCTACGGCGACGCCAAAGGCACGGTCTACACGCATCCCGCGGGTCCGACCGCGCTCGCGCTCTACACGTTGCTCAAGTGCAAGGAGCCCCTCTCCGACGCGGTGGTCCAGAAGGGCTTCAAGTACCTCCGGGAGAAGCAGAAGAAGCCGGGGGGCGCCTACGAGACTTCGATGATGCTGCTCGCCGTCACGGCGACGGCCGACCCGTTCAAGAAGATCAAGGCCAGCGTCGACCAGGGCGAGAAGGTCAGGTTTCCGGCCGGCGACTGGCAGCAGTGGGCCCAGAGCCTGCACGAGTATCTCCTCTCCAAGCGAACGAAGGCGAAGATGCTCGGCTGGCGCTACATGATCGAGGGCAGCGTGGATTCCTCGCCGGGCGGCAGCGAAGACCTGTCGTCGACGCAGCTCGCGGCCCTCGCCCTGCTCTCCGCGGAACGATGCGGCATCAAGACCGACGCCAAGGTCTGGATCGACATCATGAAGTTCTCGACGAAGCAGCAGTCCGAAGACGGCCCCGAATGGGATCGCGCCGTCTACGACAAGAAGGCGAAGAGCGCGCCCGCACCTTCCGCGGGCAGCGACTCGGACAAGGGTCGGTATGCGCCGCCGCCCGGCTCGAAGGCGCCCAAGGACCGATGTCGCGGTTTCGCCTACATCAAGAGCGACAAGCTGATCCCCGATGAAGGTGGCCCGACCGGCGGCATGACCGCGTGCGGAGTCTGCAACCTGATGATGGGCCGGTACATCCTCGCCAAGCGCGACGACAAACTCTGGGCGGCGTACGACCAGAAGGCCGTCCAACAGGCGATCTACGATGGTTGCGCGTGGCTCGACTCGAACTGGCTCACGTGGGGCAACCCCGGCAAGGTGAAGGAGAATCCGTACTTCATCTATCACATGTACTGCTGCGAGCGGGCGTTCGACCTGATCGGCAACAACCTGCTCGGCAAGCACTCCTGGTACACCGATTTCGCGGGCGAACTCGTCACCCGTCAGGACGAGAAGGGCTTCTGGAACAGCGAAACGACGCTCAAGCCCAAAGAGGTGCTCGACACGTGCTTCGCGCTGCTCGTGCTGAAGCGATCGACCAAGGGCGGCATCCCCTACGGCTCGATCACGGGCGGCGGCGACGAACCGCCCGACGACAACCGAGGCAAATGACGGGATGACGGGATGTGGCGCGCGCCCGTCCTTTCCGCTCGGGGTGAACCGCGCCGGCCCGACGGCGGTCGCTCGACCGTCGGCGTCCGCTCACCCGAATCGCCAGGGCGAGGGCGCTCGTCGCCCCTCGCCGGCGGGAGCGCGGCACCGAAGCCGCCCGCGGTGTCCCGGGACGTGAAACCCGGCGGGGCCCGCTCAGGCCCCCGTCACCAGCGCTTGTGCGGCCCGGGTTCGTCGACGGTGCCGATGGGTTGATATACTCCGTCCATGCGAACGCTCCTTCGTATCCGCCCGTTCTTCCTCGTCGCGATCGCACTCCTCGCGGTCGTCCTCTTCGTTTCGCCCCGCGAATCGCGCGTGTTCGCCGACGGCGACGCGCCGCCCGCCCCGCCCGAAGCGGGAATGGACGGTGCGCCGGCCGGCATGGACGGCGAGGAACCCAAGGGTGACGGGGACGAAGAAGACAGCGACACCCCGGTGACGACGCAGGAAAAGGTCAAGAAGGCGACCGAACGCGGCGTCAAGTGGCTGAAGCAGGCCCAATTGCCCAACGGGTCGTGGGGCGACATCACGGGCGACGCCCTCTACGGGGGCGGACAGGGCAAGGGATACGGCCACCCCGCCGGAACCGCAGCCCTCGCGCTCTTCACGCTCCTGAAGTGCAAGGAACCGCTCAACGACTCCGTGGTCGCCAAGGGTTTCAAGTTCCTCCGCGACAAGCACAAGAAGCCCGCGGGCGCCTACGAGACATCGATGGCGTTGCTCGCCGTCACCGCGACGGCCGATCCCTTCAAGAAGGTCAAGGCCAGCGCCGACCAGGGCGACCGGGTGAAGTTCCCGACCGGCGACTGGCAGCAGTGGGCGCAGAGCCTGCACGACTCCCTCCTGGCCAAGCGCACGAAGGCGAAGACGACCGGCTGGCGCTACATGCTCGAGGGGAACGCCGGCACCGAGCCGGGTGGCAACGAAGACATGTCCTCGACCCAGCTCGCGGCGCTGGCACTGTTCGCCGCCGAACGTTGCGGAATCAAGACCGACAGCAAGGTCTGGGTCGACATCATGAAGTTCTCGATGAAGCAGCAGTCGGACGACGGCCCCGATTGGGACCGCGCCGTCTATGACAAGAAGGCGAAGAGCGCGCCCGCACCGGGCGCCGCACCGGGTGGCGACTCCGACAAGGGCCGCTACGCACCTCCCGCCGGCGAGAAGGGCGTGAAGGACCGCTGCCGTGGATTCGCGTACATCAAGAGCGAAAAATTGCCCCCGGATCAGGGCGGTCCCACCGGAAGCATGACGGGTTGCGCCATCTCCAACCTGATGATGGCACGTTACCTGCTCGCCAAGCGCGACGACAAACTCTGGGCCAACTACGACCAGAAACTCGTGCAGCAGTCGATCTACGACGGCTGCGCGTGGCTCGACTCGAACTGGCTCGCGTTCGGAAATCCCCAGTCGCCCCACTACGTCATCTATCACATGTACTGCTGCGAGCGTGCGTTCGACCTGATCGGCAACAATCTGGTCGGCAAGCACTCCTGGTACACCGAGTTCGCGAGCGAGTTGGTGGCTCGCCAGCACGAGAAGGGGTACTGGAAGACCGGCACGACGCTCCGACCCGAGGAAGTCCTCGACACGTGCTTCGCCCTGCTCGTCCTGAAGCGCTCCACGAAGGGCGGCATCCCGTACGGATCGATCACGGGCGGCGGCGACGAACCGCCCGAAGACAACCGCGGCAAGTAACGCGTCTGGCGTACCGCGACGTCTCGTAGGGCCGATCGCGCGCCCCTCTCCGCACCTGCGTCCGTGCTCGCCCGACGGCGCCCGCCGATCCGGGCACCCCCGTCGCGAGCCCCCCCCGGTAGCGACGTCGCAGCCCCCCGGCGACCGACCGCCCCCCCCACCCTGACGGGGTATCCCCGCCATCGCCATACGTCCGAATCGGGGGTCGGCGAACGGGCCCGTCGGTTGATATGCTCCTCGCATGCGAACCTTCCTTCGTATGCGGCCATTGCTCGTCCCGATCGCACTCCTCGCGATCGTCCTCTTCATATCGCCCCGCGAATCGCGCGTCTTCGCCGACGGCGACGCGCCGGCGCCCCCGCCCGAGGCGGGGATGGACGGCGACGAGCCCAAGGGCGACGGGGACGAAGAAGACAGCGACACGCCGGTGGCGACGCAGGAAAAAGTCAAACTGGCGACCGACCGGGGCGTCAAGTGGTTGAAGCAGGCTCAGTTGCCCAACGGCTCGTGGGGCGACATCGTCGGCAACGCGATCTACGGCAACGGCAAGGGAACGGCGTTTCATCCGCCCTGCGGGTCGACCGCGCTCGCGCTCTACACGCTGTTGAAGTGCAAGGAGCCGCTCACCGACTCCGTCGTCGTGAAGGGATTCAAGTTCCTGCGCGACAAACACAAGAAGCCCAATCACGCCTACGAGATCTCGATGGCGCTGCTCGCCGTCACGGCGACGGCCGATCCCTTCAAGAAGGTCAAAGCCAGCGTCGACCAGGGTGATCGGGTGAAGTTCCCTTCGGGCGACTGGCAGCAGTGGGCGCAGATGCTCCACGACCATCTGCTCGCGAAGCGGACCAAGGCGAAGACGTCCGGATGGCGCTACATGCTCGAGGGCAACACCAACACCGCGCCCGGCGGCAACGAAGACCTCTCCTCGACCCAACTCGCGGCGCTGGCGCTGCTCGCCGCCGAACGATGCGGAATCAAGACCGAGAGCAAGGTCTGGGTCGACATCATGAAGTACTCGATGAGGCAGCAGTCCGACGACGGCCCCGACTGGGATCGCGCGGTGTACGACATGAAGGCGAAGAGCGCCCCGGCGCCGGGCGCCGGGCCGAGCAGCGACCCCGACAAGGGCCGTTACGCCCCGCCTCCGGGCGAAAAGGCCGTGAAGGACCGCTCTCGGGGTTTCGCCTACATCAAGAGCGACAAACTTCCCCCGGATCAGGGCGGCCCCACGGGCAGCATGACCGCCTGCGGCGTGTCGAACCTGATGATGGGTCGGTACCTGCTCGCCAAGCGTGACGACAAGCTCTGGGCGAACTTCGATCAGAAGGTCGTCCAGCAGTCGATCTACGATGGCTGCGCGTGGCTCGACTCGAACTGGCTTGCCTACGGCAATCCGCAGGGCGACGGGTATCACATCTACCACATGTACTGCTGCGAGCGCGCGTTCGACCTGATCGGCAACAATCTCGTGGGCAAGCACTCGTGGTACACCGAGTTCGCGAGCGAACTGGTCGCGCGTCAGCACGAGAAGGGCTACTGGATGACCGACTCGACGCACAAGCCCAAAGAGGTCCTCGACACCTGTTTCGCGCTGCTCGTCCTGAAGCGCTCGACGAAGGGCGGCATCCCCTACGGATCGATCACGGGCGGCGGCGACGAACCGCCCGAAGACAACCGCGGGAAGTGACCGAGCGGTCGCACGCGGTCGTCACTTCGGAGGGGGCGGCGCGCCGTCGCTCGGTAGTTCGGCCTCGATTCGCGCGATGTCCCGCCGTTCGGCGATCGTCGGGTCGAGTTCCTTCGCCGACGCCAGATAGCCGCGTGCTCGTTCCACCGAATCGGTTCCGCGCGGCATGCGCAGTTCCGCACGGGCCGAATCGATGAGCGCCAGCCGTCGAATCTCGCGAACGCCCGAACCGCGCAGCGCCACGAGGAGGGTGGAACCGGCTTCGATCGCCCCCGCGAGTACCCGCTGGGAGACGCCGACCGGGCCGGCCGCGCCGATCGCCACCTCGAGTTCCCGGTAGCGCCGTTGGTCGACGGCGTCGTCTCGCACCCCGCCGAAGGACTCCTGGATCTGCGCGACCCGGGATCGGAGGAGTTCGCCCAAGACGTCGTAGTCGAGCGCCTTCACGATCGAAGGCACCGCCGCGATCGCCCCACCTTCGGCCACACCGCGGAGCATTGCATCGAGCAACCGATGCCCCTCCTCCAGGCGGGCGATCCGCTCATCGCTGGTTCGTGGGAGCGAACGCGCTCGCCGGAGCAGCAGGCGCGCGCGCGTCTCCTGGAGCGCGGGTCGTCCGCCCCCCGAATCGGCTGCGGCCTTCGCGAGTTCGTAGGCGGCGTTCGCACCTCGTTCGTTCGTGTCGAGCAGATCCCGAAGGGCCGCTCCCAGCGCGTCGTCGGACGCATCGTCGCGCCTTGCAAGCGCCCGAACGAGCTGTTCGGCCGCATCGAGCGCCCAGTCGGCCTGCGGAGCGGCGTCGGGTGAAGGGGGAGCTACGACCGCCGGCGTCACGCCTTCGGCGACCAGCGCGAACAAGCCCGGCAACGAGAGCGGGTCGACGGCGGCCGCGCAGGCGCGCGCCGCCGCACGACGCAGGTCGAGCGGCCCCCGCGGATCGAGCGCGAGGCGCATCACGCGCGTCGCCGCCTCGGACTGCTCGAATTCGTCGGTCGCCAGCCGCGCGAGATCCTCGATCGCCGAGATGCGCGCCGCGGGAACACCCGCTTCGCCGGCAACTCCGATGAGCGCGTCGAGAGCGATCGAGGGTCCCCGTCGACCCGGGACATGCGCCTCCTTCGCGGCCAGGCGCCCGAGTACGGACGCACAGAGTCGGACGAGCGCGACGTCCTCACCGGCGTCGTGCGCGCGGGAAGCCAGGGCATCGATGCTCGCCTTGACGGGAAACGCCTCGAGCCCTCGCGCGGCCGCGGCGCGCTCCTCGGCAACACGCGCCGGATCGGGCTCGGGCCCGTCCGTTCGGGGTGCACCATCGGTTCGGCCGAGCAGGATCGACGCCAGATACGACCCGTTCGCGGCCGCCTCACCTTCGGTCTCGGCGCCGCCTCGGGCGAGTGCTCCGAGGGCACGGATGCGGAGTTCGGACGAATCGGCGTCGGTCATGTCCCGACGCGAGCGGTGAAGCGCGCGGATCTCCGCGCTCAGCCCCCGGACGGACGCGGATCCATCGAGCCATGCGACGAGCACGGGGGCCGACGCCCTCCGATCCATCAGCATCGTCACCACGCCACGCAGGAGATCGGACGTGCCGAGCCTGCCGAGCACCGCGAGCAGTCCGATCGAGAGCCCGTCGGAGGGCGGAGGCGTTGCGCCGAGGCGACGTGTGGCGTCGAGCGCGAGGCGCGCCGCCGACGTCTTGTCGAACGACGTGATGCCCTCGAAGGACCGCAACAACGCATCGAGGGTCTCGACGTCCGTCTCTTCGGCCAACGACTCGGCGAAGAGCGCCGTCCACCCCGGCGCCGCCGGATCGATCGCTTTGGCGCGCGCCGCCGCGAGCCGGCGAACCTCCGGCCACGGCGTCCGCTTCGACAAGAGGTAGGGCCTCAAGTCGTCGGGCGTGGTCACGCGCTCGAGATTGGCAGCGGCCTCGGCGAGCAAACGCTTGAATCGAGGGGCATCGGGACGGTCCTTCGACATCGACAGTTCGCGCACCCAATCGAGCAGCGTTCGGCCGCGATCGCCGTCGAGGAAGCGCCTCGCCGAACCCGGATCGTCGAACGACGCTCCGAGCACCGCCTCTAGGCTTTCCCTGGCTGTCGCGCCGAGTGGAGAGTCGCCCGCGTGATCCCAGACGTCGAGCAACTCGCGCACGTTGGAAGCGGTCGATTCGTGCCGCAGGAACGAGGCCGCGTGGGTCGCGAGCACGTGGTCCGAGACCGGGCCGGTTACGGCGCCCGTCAGGGGGGCCAACACGAGTTCCCGTGCCACGGCCACGAGCCTCGCCCATCCGGCCCCGTCAGCCGACAGCGCTCGGCGCAATTCACGGACGAACGCGGGGTCCTTTCCCCCCCGTTCGACGATCTCCTCGTCGAGCAGCACGCGACCCGCGACGGGGTGGTCGGCGAGCCACGCGGCCGCGTACGCGGCGGCGGCGAGGTGCTTCGACTCGCGATCGCGCAGCAGCGGACCCACGACGGCCCCGACGTTTTCCGCACTCTTCCCGATTGTCTCCATGCGCCCGGGCCACGTCGCCGCCGATCCCTCGATGAGTCCCGCGCGCAATGCCTCGACGTCGTCGGCGTGGACGACTCCCACGGGGCCCGAGAGGCTGGAAAGCACGCCGAGCATGATCGCGAGGCGCCAAGCCCCGGATTGCCGGAGGGGCATCGATCGTCGGACGCCGGTCCCGTCGTCGAATCGGGCGTCGCTCGGCGCGCGGGGACTCGATCTGCGCGACACGGGCAGCCATCTCCTCGATCGTGGACCGAGGAGGGTCGAAGCGGCGGCTTCACCTCACGCTCGACGCGCACGTCGAACCGAAGTCTACGCACGCATGCGGGGTCGTCAAGCGATCCTTTTCAACTCTCGCGCGACAGGTTGATCCAATGTGCAACGACGCCGTTCGCGATCGCCCACGGGGCGCGTCCGGTCGTGTTCACGCGTTGACTCGCCAGCGCGTAGTGCGGCGCCCGCTCCGCCGCGATGCGCGCGCACTCTGCGACCAGATCGCCGCCGGGGATCAACCGAGGGCGGAACGTCGCGTCGACGGCGATCCGCTGCGCTGCCTCGACGGGGGTGACGCCGAGGCGCACGATCACGGCACATCTCCCGAGCATCACCCGGGTGTCTTCGACCTCGAGCGCCCCCCCGCCGAGCGCGATCACCGCGCCGCGTCGCGCGAGCGCCCGCCCGACGACGCGCGCCTCGAGCTGCCGGAATGCGGCCTCGCCAACCTCCGCGAGGACGCGTCCGGCCGGACGCCCGGTCACGCGCCCAATCTCCTCGTCGGTATCGAGGAACGGGCGTCCGAGGTTGTGCGCCACCTTTCGGCCGACCGTCGTCTTCCCCGCGCCCCGTGGGCCGACGAGCACGAGGCATCGGGGGGCGCCGAGCGCGAACGACGCGATCGTCGCGACGGGCCGGTACCGCGACGCCATGAAGTGCGTCGCCTGCAACGCCGCCTGGATCGCGAGAAAGTCGCCGCCCGACGTCGTGCGACGGGAGCCTCGGAACGCGGCGCGGAAGAAGGCCCCCGGCTTCGCACCTGCGGCATAGGGACCGTCGATCACCGTCGCTCCGACGGGAATCGACGCCGCGAACGGCCCCCACTCGACCGGCAGATCCCCGTCCGCTCCGACGGGTGTCGCGTTCACGACGACCGCTTCGTCGCCGCGGGCCGTGACGACCTCGCCCCCGAACTCGACGCCGAATTCGGCCGCGGTCGCCCGCGCCCGTCCGCGGCCGACGACGCGAACGGCCAATCCCTGCGTGCGCATCGCGACGATCGCGGCCCGGGCGAACCCACCGCCGCCAATCACGAGCCCGACGGTGCCGGCGGACCGGGCCCGATGGAAGATGATGATCTGGAGCGCACCGATATCGGTGTTCTCGCCCCTCCATCGGCCATCGGGGAACCGTATGACGGTGTTGACCGCGCCCGCCGCCCTCGCGGAGGGATCGAGGTCGTCGCAGCGTTGTGCCGTGGCCTGCTTCCACGGCGTCGTCACGCTCCACCCCGCGTAAGGCAGGCGAAACGCCGCGTCCACGTCGACGTCGATCTCGGGGAGGTAGACCGCGTCGATCCCTTGGTTTCGGAAGAACGCGTTGTGGATGCGCGGCGACGGGCTGATCGATGGCGGCTGCCCGATCAGCCCGAAGAGGCGTGCGCGACCCGAGATTTCCCCGAGCCGGAGATCGTCCCGCAACGTCGAGAGCGCCGGCACATGCGGCAGCTTCACGAGAAACGCGGGATCGGCGCCGTCCGCCACGCCGTAGACGAACGGGTCGATCCCCGCTCCCTCGGCGATCGCCGCGCAGACGACGCGCAGACCGACGCCGAGCGGGCCATAGGGCACGACGAACGCCGCGGGCCCGCGCCCGCATACGAAATCGACCGCGAGCCGCCGCGCTTCGTCGAGCACGGCGATCATGTCGTCGGGCGTCTCAACGGGGCGCGCGATCTTCCACGCGAAGACACCCTCGCGGGGCAGATCGATCGATCGTCGACCGTGGAGCGAAGCGACGATACGGACACCGGTCCCGCACGCCGATCGGAGGTGCGCGACGACGTCGCGCTCGGCGTCGAGGAACTCCGCCGTGTCGGCGTGTCGAACCAGCAATGCCGCCGCCTCGGCCGGCGAGCCGTCGAAGGCGCCACCCTCCGCGCGCGAGCGAACGGTGACCAACGCGCCGACGTCGCTCGATCGGGCGACGGGGCCCGCGTCCGACCCGAGATCGATCCGTCGCTCGATCAGATCGGCGCCCGCGAAATCGGGCGTCGGCCGGGACGGATCGGCGACGAGGACGAGACGCACGCGCGCCCTACAACCGCGCCGTCGGGCGAGGATGGCCCTCGACGACGACGCGGCGACCGGGTAGCGAGGTTAGGCGCGCGACGACGTCGTCGACTTCGCCTCGATCGGGCACGTCGAAGAGCGTCGAGCCCGAGCCCGTCATCGAGGGAGCGCGTCCGAGGAGTCGCTCGGTCGCGGAGGTGAAGCGCAGGAGTTCGGGGTAGGCGCGCATGGCGGGCTGCGCGAGATCGTTGTGGTGTGCCTCGCGGATGCGGGCCGCGTCGCCGGATTGCACGGCTGCAATCGCGGCCGCAAGGCCGTCACGTGGTGGTTGACGCAACCGCTCGTGCGCATGCGCGTACACCTTGCCCGTATCCGTGCCGAACGGCGCGAAGATCAACACGTACGTGACCGTCGGAGGCGTCGGCAGCGTCGTGATCACGTCGCCACGGCCGGTCGCCGCGGCAAGTCCGCCCTCGATCAAGAAGGGCACGTCGGCGCCGAGCGCGCGCGCGACGTCGACGAGCGCCGCGTTCGACAACCGGTGCCGTGCGTCGCCGAGGACTTGGAGACTCGACAACACCGCCGCCGCATCGGCCGAGCCACCGCCCAATCCGCCCCCGATCGGAATGCGCTTCGTCAAGCGGATCGAGGCGCCCCCCGGCGCGTGCGTCGCACGGAGCCATGCGTGCGCGGCGCGGACGGCGAGATTGCGTTCATCGGAAGGGAGTTCGCCGCCCTCGACGAAACAGGTGACCCCCGCCTCGTCACGGCGCTCGACGATGACGTCGTCGGCGAGGTCGACGGTCTGGAACAGCGTGCGCAGGTCGTGATACCCGTCGGGACGCTTGCCGACGACCTCGAGGTAGAGATTCAGTTTCGCGGACGCGCGGGAGATCTGCTCCTCGGGGCCCACGGATCCCTCAGCCCTTCGAGCCCGTCATCTGGTTGGCGTCGTCGACGAAGACGACCCGAGGCACGTGCGTCTTCGCCTCCGCGTCGGTCATCATCGCGAACGTCATGATGAGGACGCGATCCCCCACCTGCACGAGTCTCGCGGCGGCGCCGTTCAAACAGATGACGCCCGACCCGGCCTTGCCCTCGAACGCGTACGTCTCGAAGCGGGCGCCCGTCTCGATGCACGCGACCAGCACCTTTTCGTGCGGCAGGATGTCGGCGGCCTTCAGGAGGTCGCGATCGATCGTCACGCTCCCGACGTAATGGAGGTCGGCCTCCGTCACGCGGGCGCGGTGGATCTTCGACTTCAGCATCTCGCGGAACATGGGTCGGGGACTCTACAGAGGTCGAACGGCTCCGTCGATCATCGCCCTGACGCGAGCCGACGGTTCCACGCGGCGATCGCCGCCTCCCGACGGTCGGGCGGGTCGTCGGGCTCGAACCCTTCGTTCGTGCCGGTGATGCGCCGGAGCGAGGCGATCGCGGGCGTGCGCACCGCCGACTCGGCGTCGGAGAGCGCGCCGACGAGCGCCCTCTTCGTGCGTTCGACCGCGGCGTCGCCCGGCCCGCCCGAGAAACCCGACGTCGTGGAAAGCAGGTCGGCGAGGGTCGCCCGCACGCCGACGGCCGGATCGGCCGAGGGGCCGGAGAGGCGCGCCGCGAGCGCGACGCGAACGTCGGGCGTTTCGACGCGGGCGAGCGCGCGGGCCAGCGCCTCGCGAACCGCCGGTGCCGGATCGACGGCGAATCGTGCCGACAGTGCGTCGGCCAGCGTGACGTCGCGCGTCGCCCGATCGGTGAGCGAGGGGCGCTGGTAGGCGAGCGCCGCCCGGCGTCTCACCGACTCGTCCGGGTCGACGAGGAACCTCCGAAGCAGCGCCTCGGCGGCGTCGGTCTCGAACGACGACGCGGTCCACGCGACCTCGGCCCGCACGTCGGGCTCGGGGCTCGTCGCGAGTTCGGAGAGATCGTCCGCCGACCGGGCCTTGCGCACCAGTCTGGCCTCGACGCGCTGGCGCAATTGCCGCACGCGGCGTGTCGAGGCGACCGCCGGATCGGCCTCGACCAGTCGCTTTACGACCGCCAGCGCGCGCTCGGGCGCACCGTCCTCGACGTAGGCGCCCGCGAGATCTTCCGCCGCCGGCACGTGGTCGGGGCGACGCTCGAGCACGCGCACGAGGTCGGCCCGTGCGCCCGGTCCGTCGCCCAGGAGGCGTCTCGTCCCGGATCGAAAATAGAGCGTGCGCACGTCGAGCGGATCGAACGCGCGGGCGCGCGCGAGCGCCTCGAGCGCCTCGACGTGGCGCCGCGAATTCTCGAGGATCACGAAGCGGGTGATCTCGATCCACGACGCATTGCCCTCTTCTCGCGCGGCCTCGGTCAATTCAGCGAGCGCGGGGTCGGCGTCGGCCCCGAGCGCACCCTTGGCGCGCATCAGACGTTCGAGCGGCGTCACGGGAGCGGTCGCCGACGACCGAAGCAGGATCGCCGTCGCACGGGCGAGCCCTGCGACGTCGTGGGCCGCGAACGCCGGGACGTACGTCGCGTAGCCCGCGTACAGATCGAACGTCGGATCGCCGGCGAATGCAGATCGGGATTCGAGCGCCGGGCCCGCCGACCCCGGCTCCGGGCCGAAGAGCAGCGAGAGCGCATCCACGAGGGCGACGCCGCGCCTCGCGGCGATGCCGTCGCGCCACGGCAGCAGTTCGGCGGATCGAGACTTCGGCGCGACGACGAGCGCCCTCGCCTTCCTCGCCCAACTCGAAGGAAAGACGTCGAGCCGGCGTGGATCGGGTTCGTCGGCGCACACAAGCCCGGTGACCGGGTCGTGTCCGCGGAGCAGCACCGGCCGATCGGTGAACCGCTCCTCGTCGCGGCGCGGACGCCAGAGCAGGACGGGCAGGCCCCGAGCGAGCGCCCCCTCGATCACGGACGGGTCGCCGGCCGTCTCGAGCCGGACCACGTCGAGCGCGTCGAGATACCGGCGCAGAAACGCGGGATCGGCCGGTGTCGTCGACTGGGCCGCGGCGCGGGTGGTCACGTCTTCGGGACGGACGGCGATCCCGATCGTCGTCAAGAGCCGAGCGATCGCGCGTGCATCTGCATCGCCGTCGCCTTCCCTTGCAAGCAGCGGCGGTGCCGGCACGACGGCGCACGCCGCCCCGGCGCGCGCGAGCGCGAGAAATGCCCAGGGCGTTTCGCGGTCCGCAAGAGACTTCGCATCCGCCGGTGCCGGTGACGCTTCGGCGCGCGCGGTCGCCGCGTCGTTGCGGCGCCAGGCGAGGATCGCCCGTTCGAGCCGGAGCGAGGGTCTGGACCGCCCGCATCGGATGGCCGCGGCGCCTTCGAGCAGCGCGGACGAATCGGCGGGTCGACCGGCGCGCCTCAAGATGCGGGCCCCGTAGACCAATGCGAGCGCCCCGTCATTCGCGTCGATCGCCGTCGCCGCCTCGGCGAGCGCGACGACGACATCGGCCCTTCCGAGCGAGCCCGCGCGCGCGAGCGCCGCGCGCAGGAGTCCGCCGAGCAACTCGCGGTCGTCGTCGGGCAGCGCCGCCGCGAAGAGCGCCAGCGAAGCCCCGTCGCGTGACAGCACCGGCACCGGCCCGTCGACGAGGCGGCGCAGTGCCTCGTCGTCTCGGCCGCGACGGGCGTGACAGAGCGCCGCGAACCACGAACGCCGCACGCCGTCGCGCTCCGACGTCGTGACGTCGCCGATCGAGCACGCGGCCCGGGCGCCGTCGAGGTCGGCGCGACGCAACGCGTCGACGGCGCGTGCGAGCGCGGGAACGTCGGCGCCCGCACCCGTCGTCGCCCGCCGGTCGGCCGCCAGACGCGCCAGCGCCGCATCCTCCCGATCGGCCGGGTCCGTTCCCGTCGAGAGCGCCGCGGCGAGCGCCACCGCGTCGCCGTCCTTCCAGTACCGCTCGCGAGGCGTGGGATCGGCGGTCGCGGCGTTCGAGGAAAACGCCCCGACGGCGAGCGCCACGGCGGCGAACGAGGCCCACCGGAGCGAGCAACGACGCCTCGACGACCCACCCGGCGCCCGATGCCGCGTCATGCGACCGCCGTCACGTCGGCGGAGGGGGCGATCCATTCGTTGTCGAGCAGGCGGGTCGTCCCGACCCGCACGGCGGCCACCAGCAACGCCGGCATGCTCGAGAAATCGCCGTTGCGACGCACGTTCGAGAGCGGCGCAAACGTCTGCGGATCGACGACCTCGAGGTAGTCGGTGACGCACGCGCCCGCCGCCAGGATCGCCTTCGCCTCCGCCAGCAGCGACTCGCTGTCGAGAACTCCGCAGGCGGCGGCGGTCGACGCCGCCCGAAGGGCGCGGGGCAACGCGATCGCGGCGGCGCGATCGCGAGGCGAGAGATAGCGGTTGCGCGACGAGAGCGCCAGGCCGTCGACGTCGCGCACCGTCGGCGCCACGACGATCTCGCCGGGCAGATCGAGATCCCGGGACATCCGCCGGACCAACGCCACCTGTTGCGCGTCCTTCTGGCCGAACCAGCTGCGCGTGGGCCGGACGCGCGCCAGCAGCTTCGCGACCACCGTCGCGACGCCCCGGAAGTGACCGGGCCGGATCGCACCCTCGAAACCCTCCGTCACGCCTGCGACGTCGATCGAGGTCGCGAATCCCGGCGGATAGAGGTCTTCGCGCGACGGCGCGTAGACGGCGTCGACGCCCTCGCGCCCGAGAAGGTCGAGATCGGCGTCGAACGTGCGCGGATAGCGCGTGAAGTCTTCGTTCGGACCGAACTGGAGAGGATTGACGAAGATGCTCGCGACCACGACGTCGGAGCCGGCGCGCGCGCGCCGAGCGAGCGCCGCGTGCCCCTCGTGCAGCGCGCCGAGCGTCGCGACGAAGCCCACCGATCCGGACTGCGCATCTCGGAACGCTCGGAGCGCTTCGCGGTCCTCGAGCACGACGGGTCGTCGCACGGCGCCGACCGCGTCGATGGGCACGAGGATCGCGGCACGGCGGAGCGCCTCGAACGATCGCGGCTCCCGACCCCGAAGCGCGGCCTCATGGGAAATGATCGAACGCGAGGTGCCCGGCGGGATGTACTCGGGCGCGATCTCCGACCAGGGTCCGACGGTGAATGCCCGGTCGAGCGCCCGGGGATGCGGGAGCATCAGATCGCGCTCCGACGACACGACGTCGCCCATCGCGAGCAGGTCGAGATCGAGCGTGCGCGGTCCGTCCTTCTCGGCTCGGACGCGATGGGCCCGATCCTCGATCCCGCGCAGCGCTTCGAAGAGCGCGCGGGGCGCGAGCGACGTCGAAAGTTCCGCGACGGCGTTCCAGTAGTCGGGCTGTGGCGGGCCGCCCACGGCCGGATTCTCGAATGCGGCGGACGCGGCCGCGAGCGACGTGCCGGGAAGTGCGGCGAGGCGACCGAGCGCCGTCTCGAGCGTCGATCGGCGGTCCCCGAGGTTGCTCCCGAGTCCCACGAAGGCGCGAGACCTCGAAATCACGCGAGTTCCTCGTCCGACCCTTCGGGCGATTCTTCCTCTTCGTCGTCGTCCTCGTCGACCGCCCAACGGGGTCGGCCGAAGAACCGGGCCGAAAGCGCGATCAGGGGCCCCGACAACGCGTAGCCGACGAAGATGGCGGCCAGCGACGCGTACGGCTGATAGACGATCAGCACGACCGCGAGCAGCAGCAGCACGATGGCGAGAGGGGACTTGGCGCCGCCGAGATAGCGGTTCATCACGTGAGGGAACGCGAAACGGCTGATCATCAGCAGGCCCAGCACGGGCAAGCCGGCGGCAAGCCCCCAGATGAGCGGATCGGCGAGGAGCGCGACCTTGTGCCCCAGCCCGTACTCGTGCCTCAAGAGCACGAGCGACGCGACGACGCCCGCGGCCCCCGGGCTCGGAAGTCCACGGAACACCTTCGTCACGTGGCCCGGTGCCTGGACTCGATTGGACTCTACGTTGTAGCGCGCGAGACGGAGCGAGGCCCCGAGCACGTAGATCATCGCGAGCAAGGTCGCGAGCTTGGGGTGGAGGTGCGTGAACGTGTCCTGAGCGACGGATTTCGCGAGCAACGCCGGCGCGACGCCGAACGTGATCATGTCGGCGAGGCTGTCGAGTTCGGCGCCGAACGAACTCGCGGCGCCCGTCAGGCGGGCGACGCGACCGTCGAGCGTGTCGCAGAGCATGCCGAGGAAGATCACCCACGCGGCGCTCTCCCAGAGTTTCTCCCTCCTCGCCACGTCGTCCAATACGCCCCAGGCATCGACGACGTACGAGATCGCGAGGAAGCCCGAGAGCACGTTGCCGAGCGTGATGAGCGTCGGGAGTACCTGAACCACCATCAGGCGCGGCCGATGGGCGCGCAATCCCGGCTGCGCGTGCCCGTCGGCGCCCGAGCCGGCGTCGGGCGGCGGGCGGGGGTCGGGTGGGGCGGGCAGGGAGTGCATGGGTCCGCCCCGGAGTCTACCGAGAGCCTCCGGGGACGAATGCAGCGGTGACGGCCCGATTCCAAGGCGTCCTCGGCGCGGCGCGCGGGGCCGCGTGGCGAGGACGGGCTACTTCGGTCTTCGGGCCTCGACGGGCAGCTTCGGCGCGGCAACGCGCACGCCCGGATCGAACAACTCGCGAAGCGCGCGGTCAAGGACGTACTCGTCGGATCGAAGGGCCTGACGATCCCGCTGAAGGCGCTCCGTCGCCTGTTCCATCGCCCGAACTTCGTCGTCGAGGCGGCGCTCCGTCCTGTCGAGGCGACGGCGAGCGACGAGCGCCGGCAGCGTCGAGATGACGAGGATCGCGAGCCCGAGGAGCGCCACCGGAAGCACCCAATGCGGGAGGCCCGCCGTACCCCCCGGGACGAGCGCCGGCGCCGTCGGCGAGGGGCGGGTCCTCTTCACGACGCTCGGCCGTACCGAGCCGACGAACCGAGTTCCTCCTCGATCCGGAGCAACCGGTTGTACTTGGCGACGCGTTCGGACCGGCACGGGGCGCCCGTCTTGATCTGCCCGGCCCCCGTCGCGACGGCGAGATCGGCGATGGTCGTGTCTTCCGTTTCTCCCGATCGATGGGAGACGACGCAGGCGTAGCGTCCGCGCGCGGCCGCGGCCATCGTGTCCAGCGTGTCGGACAACGTCCCGACTTGATTGACCTTCACGAGGATCGCGTTCGCGACACCCGCGCCGATCCCGCGCTCGAGCCGCGCCCGCTGCGTCACGAAGAGGTCGTCGCCCACCAGTTGGATCCTGCCGCCCAGACGACGCGTCAAGTGCGACCAACCGTTCCAGTCGTCCTCGGCGAGACCGTCTTCGATCGAATAGATCGGATGCCGGGCGACCCAACCTTCGTACACTGCGACCAATTCTTCGGCGCTGACGCGCCGCCCCTCGAAGCGATACGTACCGTCGACGAACAATTCGGTCGCGGCGACGTCGAGTGCGAGCGATACGTCCTTCCCGAGCCGATACCCGGCCTTTTCGACGGCTTGCGCCACGACGTCGATCGCGACGCCGTTCGAGCCCAGACGAGGCGCGAACCCGCCTTCGTCACCAACGGCGGTCGAAGCGCCCATCGTCTTCAGGATCGACCTCAACGCCGCATAGATCTCGGCGCCCGATCGCAGCGCCTCCGAGAACGACGTCGCGCCGAGGGGTGCGACCATGATTTCCTGGACGTCCTGCCCATTGTCGGCGTGTGCGCCGCCGTTCAACACGTTCAGCATGGGAACCGGAAGCCGCCACTCCTTGACGCCGATCCGCTCGCCCAGGAATCGATAGAGCGGCCGCTGTGCCGCGGCCGCCGCGGCATGGGACGCGGCGAGCGATACCGCAAGGACGGCGTTGGCGCCCAGGCGCGAAAGGTTCGGCGTCGCGTCGGCCGCGCGAAGCGCCCGATCGAGTTGCTCGAGGTCGTTGGCGTCGAGCCCTCGGACCGCATCGAAAAGAGGGCCGACCACGTTGGCGACCGCCTCCCGGACGCCCTTCCCGCCGTAGCGCGGGCCGCCGTCGCGCCGTTCGACGGCCTCGTGTGCGCCGGTGCTCGCGCCACTGGGCACCGCCGCCCTGCCTCGCGCGGCGCCGGCAAGCACGACATCCGCCTCGATCGTGGGATTGCCCCGTGAGTCGAGGATTTCGCGGGCGACGACGGACACGATCGCGGCGGGGTTGGAACTCATGCCGGAAGAATACCGAACGGGCGGCGCCACCCCGCTCAACGACGCGAGAGCGTGCCCATCGAGCGGTCGGCGGCACGCGGAGCATGCGATCATGATTCCGTGACCAGGCACGCCCTCGTCGTCGGACTCCTGCTCGGCGGAGCGCTCGTCCCCGCGCCGGTCCGAGCCGGCGAGGGAATCGCGGCGGGCACCGCCCCGCCTTCGGACAACTCGAGTTATGTGCCCGACGACCACGAGTCGGTCCGACGCGACTGGACGGCCGCGCTCGACGCGATCTCCTCGAAGCAATTCACGGACGCGGTCCGGGCGCTCCAGCGTGTCGCCGAGGGACCGCACGACGCCGTGATCGCCGCGGGCGAACCGGGCGTCCTCGAAGGCGCCGAAGTCGCGGCCCACCATCGCGTACTCGTCGCCGGAGCCGCGTGTCTCGAAGCGTACGAGCGCGAGTTCGGCGCGGCGGCGACGACGGCGCTCGATCGCGCGGTTCAATCCCGCGACGAACGCCGCATCGCCGAGGTCGTGACGACGTTTCGCCCCGCGGCGGCGGGGCGCGCGGCCGCGCTCTTCCTCGCCGACCTGGCCATCGAGCGTGCCGACGCCGACCTGGCGTTCGGATTCATCGAGGGCCTCGAAGACCTCGAGCAGGTCGCGGCTTCGGACCTCGCGGAACCCGTCGCGGCCTGGAAGACGGCGCGCGTCACGCGTCTCGCGACGCTGCTCGGAAAGGATGCCCAGGCCGCCAAGCGGATCGCCACCGCCCTGCGCGAACGTCCCGAGCGCCCGATCGATCGCAACGACCGGTGGAGGGAACCCGACTCGTCGGATTGGGCGACAAGCGGCGGCAATGCCGCCCGATCGGCCGTCGTGCCGGCGCTGGGTGAGCGCCTGCGCTACGCGTCGTCGGAGTGGCTCGGAATCGGCACACCGATCGAGCCTCCGTGGGGTTCGGATGAGAATCCCGCCCGAAGTCCGAGCCTGTGGATCCCGACGCGGGCCGTCGTGGCGAACGGCCACATCTTCGTCTCGGACGGTCAGGCGATTCGCGTGTTCGAGTCGGCGACGGGAAAGTTCCGTCATGCGTTTCCCCTTCATTCCGGCGATCGAGCCGACGCCCCGCCCCCGGGCGCCGGACGACCGTCCCGGGAGCGGTTCGGCTGGATCGAGGGCCACGGGCTCACGATCGACGGCGATCGCATCTACGTCACCCAGGCCGCCGACCTCGAACAGGTCGAGTTCGAACGCGCGAGCCTGGCGCGCAAGCGCGACCTCGAAGAGGAGCGCCGCAGGGACGGACAACCCTTCGAACGTCCCCGTCCCGCGGGCCCGCTCACCCCTCCGGCCGGTCTCGTCGAACGCCCGCCTCCTCCGGCACCGGAGGCTCTCCCCGCCGGATCGGCCGCACTCGAGATTCGCGAGTCGGTCCCGAGAGATCGTGTCGTCGCGCTGCGCTGGACCGGACATCGGATCGAGCGACTCTGGGACGCCGGCGGCGGCATCGCGATGCCCAGGTTCCCGGCAGGCATGCGACTGTGCGGCACGCCGCTCGTCTATCGCGGGCGGATTCACGTCGCCGGGCTTCGCCCGACGCTCGCATCGCCCGACCGCATCGAAGCGTGGCACGTAGCGCTCGACCCCGCGACGGGTCGCGTCGAGAGTTCGACATTGCTCGGCGTCGGCGGTCCGGTCCGACTCGGACGGGGCGACGAGGCGGTTCCCTCGTCATGCGCGGCGGCCCACGGTCGCGTCGTCGTCGTCACGTCGCTCGGCATCGCCGCCGCCGTCGACGCGAGGACCGGTCGTACGCTCTGGTCCTATCGATACGACCGGGGACGCCCCGACGGCGACGATCTCGGCCACCGGCTCGATGGAACGGTCGAGACCGCGGCACGCAAGTCGAGTTTCGTCAATGAGCCTCCGTTGCTCGTCGACGGCCGCTGCTTTTTCGCGCCGACCGACTCGAGGTACATCTTCGCGATCGCCGATCGCCCTCGGGGACAGGCCCGCACGTCGCGACTCTGGCGACGTCACCGGGTGGACGATTTCAGGAACCTCGCCGTCGAACAACTCGTGGGCGTGATCGGCGAAGCCGATGCCGAGGTACCGGTCCTCGTCGTGGCCGGGCAGGGCTACGAAGGCGAAGGCTCGCCGCACACCGCGGTCGTCGCGCTCGATCCGGCGACGGGCCTGCTCCGTTGGGAACGCGCCCTCCCGTTTGCGTCGCGCCCGGAGCCCTTCGGTCGCGCGCTCGTGACGACCGAAGAGGTATACGTCTCGACGCAATTCGGCATCGCCCGGTACCGCGTGCGGGACGGTGCCGAGCTCTCGATCCTCGACGGGGCGGCGGTCGCGAAAGAGGGAGGCTCGCTCGAAGACGCATACGGGCGCGCCTACGAGCCGATCGGAAACCTGATCCCCATCCCGGGCAAGGGAATCGTCACCGTGAATCCGTCGTCGATGTCGATTTGGCGCAAACCGTAGGCTGGACGCAGGCCGAAGCCCCGATTGCGGTCGTCGCGCACGACCACCGCGGCCCCGCCGGTGTCATGCTTCAATCCGTGCGCTTTCATTCGGTCGAATCCCAGGAGTTTGCCGGATGCCCACGCCGCCCCCCGCCCCCGGCTCCGCCCCGACGGCCGCCGCCGATGATCTGGCCGACGCCGCCCGCGTCCGCGACGCGCACGCGCGCATCAAGGCCGAACTGCGCAAGGCGATCGTCGGCATGGACGCGGTGGTCGACGAGTTGTTGATCTCGATCTTCGCCCGCGGGCACTGCCTGCTCGTCGGCGTCCCCGGGCTCGCCAAGACGCTGCTCATCTCGACGCTCGCCAAGAGCCTCTCGCTGACGTTCAACCGCATCCAGTTCACGCCCGACCTGATGCCGGCCGACATCACGGGCACCGAGGTGATCCAGGAAGACAAGGCCACGGGCACGCGCACGTTGCGCTTCCTGAAGGGGCCGATCTTCGCGAACGTGATCCTGGCCGACGAGATCAACCGCACGCCGCCCAAGACGCAGGCCGCGCTGCTCGAGGCGATGCAGGAGCGGCAGGTGACGGTCGGCGGCGTCAAGCACCCGCTGGCGCCCCCCTTCTTCGTCCTCGCGACGCAGAATCCGATCGAGCAGGAGGGCACCTATCCGCTGCCGGAAGCCCAGCTCGACCGCTTCATGTTCATGGTGAGGGTCGATTACCCCTCCGAGCAGGAAGAGATGGCGATCGTCGAGATGACGACGAAGCCGTCCGTCGTCGACCTGAAGCAGGTGGTCGACGGCGCCGAGATCGAGCGGCTCCAGGAGATCGTGCGCCGCGTACCCGTGCCCGATCACGTTCTGACCTACGTGCTCCGGCTCGTGCGTTCGACGCGGGTCGGTCAGCCCGACCAACTCGCGCTGGTCAAGGACCGCGTCGCGTGGGGCGCGGGCCCGCGCGCGAGCCAGTATCTCGTCCTCGCCGCGAAAGTGCGCGCGCTCCTGGCGGGTCGCACGTACGTCGCCATCGAAGACGTCCGGGCCGTGGCCCATCCCGTTCTGCGCCACCGCATCATCACGACCTACGGTGCGGAGGCCGAGGGTTACACGTCCGACCGCCTCATCGACGACCTCTTGAAGACGATCCCGCAGGTCGCCGGCGAAGCGGTTGCCGGCGACCGGTCGGCCGGCTAGCTCGCGCGTGAAGAGCGACAGCCGACGGTTTCTGGATCCGGACGTCCTCGACGAGATCGACGGCCTCGACCTGAAGGCAAGGCTCATCGTCGAGGGCTACGTGTCGGGCCTGCACCGGAGTCCGTACCGGGGCTTCTCGGTCGAGTTCGCCGAGCACCGCGAGTACGTCCCCGGCGACGACATCCGCTTCCTCGACTGGAAGGTGTTCGGTCGCTCCGACCGCCTCTACGTGAAGCGCTTCGAGGACGAGACGAATCTCGAGACGACGATCCTCGTCGATACGTCGGAATCGATGACGTACCGGGGCGGCAGCGCGAAGTGGAGCAAGCTCGACTACGCGAAGTGGGCCGCCGCGGCGCTGGCCTACCTCGTGACCCAGCAGCAGGACGCGGTCGGCCTCGTGCTCTTCGACGACCACGTCAGGAAGTCGATCCCGACGGGCTCGAATCCCGCGCACCTGAAGACGCTCCTCGCCGCGCTCGACGCCGTCGCGCCCGGGCCCCACACGAGTACGGGGAAGGCGCTGCGCGAAGTCGCCGAGTCGATCCGGAGACGGGGCCTCGTCGTTCTCTTCAGCGACCTCCTCGACGACCCGCTCGCGGTGGCCGACGGCTTGAAGCAGATCCGCAACCGCGGCCACGACATGATCGTGTTTCACGTCCTCGACGCCGATGAGCGCACGTTCCCGTTCGAACGCTCGACCCGCTTCGTGGGGCTCGAGGGCATGCCCGAGGTGACGGCCGATCCCGAGGCGCTGCGCCGCGCCTACCTCGACGAACTCGCGGCATTCGAGCGCTCGATGCGCCGCGCGTGCGTCGCGAACCGGATCGATTTCGTGCCCATGAACACGAGCGAGAGCCTCGGCACCGCGCTTTCCGCGTACCTGTCGCGGCGCGACGCGCGACGGAGGCGCTGACTCGTGACGCTCCCGATCTCGCTCCCGCAAGCGGCGTCGACCTTCGCGGCGATCGAGCACACGGGCATCCTCGTGGCGGGGCTCGCGGCCGCGACGATCCCGATCATCATCCATCTCCTCAACCGCCGGCGCGTGCAGCCGCACGCGTGGGCGGCGATGACGTGGCTGTTGGCCGCCGTCCGTCGCCATCAGCGACGGCTGCGGTTGCAGAACTGGCTGGTCCTGCTCTTGAGGGCGCTCGCGCTGATGCTGCTCGGTCTGGGGCTCGCGCGCGTGGTGGTCAGCGATTCCGCGCTCGACGCGTTCGTCCGCCCGCGCAAGAGCCTCGTACTGCTGCTCGACACTTCGTACAGCACGGGCGCGCGCGACGGCTCGCGTTCGGTGTCGGACCGCATCCGATCGGAGGCCGAGAAGGTCCTCGCGGGAATCGCGGGGGACGACACGGTCGCGATCGTCGTCAGCAACGACGTGCGCGCCGACCGCTCGGGCATCCGACCCGATGTGCTGCTGCCCCGGAGCGTGGGCGCCGAGGGCGCTCGGCTCGGGCGGGCCGCCCTGTCGCTCGTCCATCCGACCGAGGCACGGGCGACGTGGGCGGAGGCGATCGCCGCGGCCTCGCCGCGGGCCCTGTTCAAGGATGGCGACCCGAACCGGACGTTGGTCTGGATCACCGATCTGCAGGCCACCGACTGGCGTGCGTCCGACGTTCGGTCGGGTGGCGACGGTCCGGCTCGACCGGCGCGCAGCGACGATCTCCCGGCGAGCACCGCCGGTTCGACCCAAGCCGCGTCCGTGGCGCTCGGTCTGGCGCTCGAGGCGGTGCGCCGGTCCGGGGCCGACATCCGCATCGTGGACGCCAACGGCCCCCCCGCCCGTTCTCTCTCGAATCTCGCCGTCGTCGACGTCAAACTCCTCGGTTCGTCCGACGTGTTCCAGCGCCAGCCGTTCCATCTGCTCGTGCGGGTCGCCAATTACGGCGAGCGCCCGATCGCGAACGCGCAGATCCGGGTCTTCCTCGACGACCAATCGACCCCCGCCGCGCAGGCCGCGGTGCCGCCGCTGCCGGCCGCGCACGTCTCGCCCTTGCTCGTGCCGGACCAGACGATCGAGATCGGCGTGAAGCGCGACGCCGCCTTCCAGACGGCCGGCGGGCATTCCGTCCGCGTCGAGATCGTCCCTCCCGACGCCGACGCCGATGCCGACGCGCTGGCGCTCGACAGCCGCCGCGTCCTGGCGCTCGAGGTGCGATCCAAGCTCCACGTCGCCGCGTGGATGCAGCGAGGTCGCGATGCCCGCTGGGATCCCACCGTGCAGGCGCAGGGCGTCTTCGTCGGCGACGACGGCCGAGACAGCGACACGTTCTCGTTCCGGACGGTCGCGACGGAAGAGGATCTCGCCCGCCTCCTCGGCGATCCGGCCAGCGAGACCGATCTGTTGATTCTCGCCAACCGCGTTCCCCGTGGGGCCGCCGCGATCGAGCGCGTCGCCGCCTTCGTGCGTGGCGGCGGCGGACTGCTCGCGTTCGTCGGCGACGAGTTCGACACGGCTTCGTGGAATCGCGCGTTCCACGACGATCCCGGATCCCGGCTCCTGCCCTACACGTTCGGAGAGTTGGTGAAGCGCGACCGGTCCGACGCCAAGGGGGCGCTCGCGACGCTCGAATACGAGCACCCGACGTCGCATCCGATCTCGGCCCTCTTCGCGTCGGACAAGATGGCGTTCCTCCGTGACGTGCCGCTCCGGTTGTTCGGCATCGCGCCGCTCATCCCCGACGTCGTGAAGCGCCCGCTTCCCGGCGAACCGCTTCCCGCCGAGACGATCGTCTTTCGGTTCCAGCGCGAACCGGGCACGGACGGCCCCGGCGCGATCGCGGCCGTCGAGGGCCCCTACGAGCCCGGCTTCGGTCGATCGATGTGGTTCGGAATGGGCATCGACGACGCGTGGAACCCCAACGCGGTCTACCCCTTCCTCATGGTGTTCTTGAACGACATCGCGCTGTACCTGACGCAGCATCCGGCGGCGGGGCGCAACATCGAGGTGGGGCAGACGCTGCGCGCGTTCGTGCCGAGCGAGGCGACCGACGTGCGGCTGTCCGTGCCCGGCCGGGGCGGGGCGACCGAGCGACTGACGCCTCGCGCCGCCACGTCCGAGTTCGACCGCCGCGAAGTCGTCCACGACCGCGTGGGCGCGACGGGCGTCTGGAAGCTCTCCTATGAGATGCCTGCGCTGACCGGCGTCGGATCGGGTACCGGCGCCGCGTCGACGACGCTCCGCACCGTGACGGACGCGATCTCCGTTTCGCCGAATCCCGACGAAGGCTGTCTCGTTCGCGCGCTGCGATCCGACGTGATCGAGCGTTCGAGACCGTCCGACGCGCGGGTCCTGGACGGCTGGACGGAAGACGTCGTCGAAAGTTCGAAGTCCGGCGAGGGCGAATTGACGCCGCCGATCCTGCTGATCGTGCTGGCACTCCTGCTGCTCGAGCCGTTCCTCGCGATGCGCTTCGGGCGCCACGAGGGTCGAGGCGCAGAGCCGAAGGCGAACCCATCATGATCGGCGTGGCGATCGGCGGAATCGATGCGTCGCACGTGGCGGGCTCGTTCGCGACGTCGGACGGCGCGCTCGCCGTCGTCGAGCGCCTCGTCTCCGAGGGGCCGATCCGCTGGTCGGGCGCCCCCCCCGCGTGGGTCTGCGTGGTGCTCGCCGCCGCACTCCTGCTCGGCATCCGTGCGATCTATCGCCGCGAGCGCGTGCGGCCGAGGCCCGCCGTGCGCGTCCTCCTCGTGACGTTGCGTCTCGCGGCCATCGCCGCGGTCGCGCTCGCGTTCTTCCAGCCCACGCGCGAGATCGTCAGCCGGATCGAAGAGAAGAGCCGACTCGTCCTCCTGATCGACACGTCGGCCAGCATGACGACCAAGGATCGGTATCGCCCCGAGACGGAGCGTGCGCTGCTTGCCGCACTCTGGCCGGAGGGCGGCCCCGATCGTCGTCCCGCGTTGCTCGATCACGCGCGCCGCGATCTGGTGATCGCCGCGCTGTGCGGTCGCGACGCCGCATTCCTCCGCTCGCTCGACGAACGCTTCGACCTCGACGTGTTCGCCTTCGACCAGGACCTGCGCCCCGTGGCGAGCACCGTCCCGACGACGCCCGCGGTCGCCGCGGGTGGCGCCGCCCAAGGACCGCCCGTCGACGCGATCGTGGAGGTCGCCAAGGCGATTCGGGCGATGAAGGAGCCTTCGGGGGGCGAGCGTACCGATCTCGCCGGCGCGCTCCGAAGCGTCGCCCGCGAGTACCTCGGGCGCGACGACCGACGCCTCGCGGGCGTGCTCGTGTTTTCCGATGGCCGCGATACGTCGGGCGGGCCGCCCCCGGCCGAATCGCTCGTGACGCTCGGAAAGTCGGCGACGGAACTCTCGACCACCGCGATCGCGCTCGGCGACCCGAGCCTCGCGCACAACCTGCGCGTGGACCGGATTCGAGCCAAGGACGTGATCCTCGTGGAGGACGAACCGTCGTTCCAGGCCGAACTGCGCCACACCGGCTTCGCGGGCGTGCGCGGCGTCGAGGTCCGACTCGAGATTCGACAGATTCGCGACGCCAACGACGCGGCACTTGCGTCGCCCCGGGACTTCACCGCGCCGGACAAGGGTTGGATCGAGCCGGGCAAGGGCGCGGCGCTCGTGACGCTCGGGCCGGACGACGTGGCGACGGCGGTCCCGCCGCTGCGCGCGACGTTTCGGGAGGCGGGCACCTACGACGTGGCGGTCGTGGCCAGGCTGCCGGCCCCCTTCGCCTCGCAGGATGCGTTCGCCGAAGACAACACGAAGCACGTCACCATCCGGGTCAAGGACACGAAGATCCGCGTCCTCCTCGCCGACGACGTGCTGCGCAACGACTCGTGGTTCCTGAAGAACATCCTGATCCGCACGACGAACCACCGGGGCGACCCGCGGCGCGTCCAGTCGCAGGTCTGGATCCAGCAGTTCGATCGAGAAGTTCCCCAGCCCCACGGTCCCGGCGTCCCGGCTCTGCGAGCCTTCCCCTCGACGCGGCAGGAGATCTTCTCGTACGACGTGATCATCCTCGGTGACATCGACTGGCGCCGGCTCGCGAGCGACGAGCAGAAGTCGCGGGCGATCCTCCAGCTGATGAAGGAGTTCGCGGCCGAAGGCGGCGGCATCGCCTTCGTCGCCGGCACCGAGCGC
>JANNRO010000402.1:0-4067 GCA_031401505.1 Planctomycetia bacterium | reverse complement strand
CGTACCAGCGGTGGCGCCCGATCAGCACGTTGCCGACGAGGTCGAGCGCCCGCTCGACGCAGTACACGTAGTAGATGTGGTAGACGTTTTCCTTCTGCTTCATCGGGTTCGCGTAGGGAGACCAGTTCTTGTCGAGCCAGGCGAGTCCGTCGTAGAAGGACTGCTGGATCTGCCTCCCGTCGAGCGACGCGAACACCTTGTCGTCGCGCCGCGCGAGCAGATACCTCGCGATCTGGATCACGCCGAGCCCGCAGGCCGTCATGCCGCCGGTGGGTTTGCCTTCGTCGGCCGACAGCGTCTCGCTCTTGATGTACGCGAATCCTCTCGCACGGTCCATGGGAGCGGCCGCGCCGACCGGCGGCGCGTACCGGCCCGGCGTGTCGCCCGCGGCGGCGCCCTTGTGCCCTGGCGGACGCCGGTCGTAGACCGCACGCGGCCACTCGGGGCCGTCGTCCTCCTGCTGTTTTCGCGCGAAGACGAGCAGATCCTTCCAGACCTTCGAGTCGGTCTTGATGCCGCAGCGATCGGCCGCGAGCAGCGCCAGCGCGACCAGTTGCGTGCTCGACAGATCTTCGCCGCCACCCGGGGCCGGTGCCACGCCCTCGATCTGGTACCGCCAGCCCAGGAGTTTCGCCTTCGTCCGTTTGGCGAGGAGGGTCGAGTGGAGACTCTGCGCCCACTGGCGCATGTCGCCGGACAACTTCACCTTCTCGCCGGCGGCCTCGCTCTCGCTCGTCTTGTGGAACGGATCGGCGGTCGCCGTCACCGCGAGCAGCATCATGGCCGCCTCGTACGAACCGCCCGGTGTCTTCTGCTTGTCGCGCAGGTACCGGAATCCCTTCTTGACGACCGGGTCGTCGACGCTCGCGCCGCACTTCAACAGCGCGTAGAGCGAGAGCGCGGTCGATCCCGCCGGATGCCCGTAGGCGGCGCCGGGTGCCGACGAGCCTCCGCCGTACTTCGCGTTGCCTTCGATCATGCCCCACGAGCCATCGGGAAGCTGTCGCTGCTTCAACCACCGAACCCCCCGATCGACCGCTTCATTGATTCGATCGGACAGCGGTCCGGGCACGACGTCGTCGGCGTCCGTCGGTGCGGAACCGGACGGCGGCGGCGGTGCCGCGGGCGCGTTCGGCTCGGGGTCGACGCCCAGTTGCGGATCGCGACTCGGGTCGGGTCCCGTGGGTGGCGCGGTCGGAACGTCGGGCTCGGAAGTCGGCTGGTCGATCGAACCCGGCGACGGATCCCGGTCCGGCAGCGGGAGCGCGCTGCCACTCGGCGCCGGATCGATCGGGGCCGGCGGAGTCGTCGCCGCCACGGCGTCCGCGCCCGGTCGGTCACCCGGGGCAGCCACGGGGGCCTTCGGCGAAGCGGCCGACGGGGTCGCTCCGCTCGCCGCCGGTTCGTCGCCGGACTCCGCCCCGGAGTGAAGCGCACGCCAGGTCAGCAATCCGCCCCCCGCCGCGACCAGCACAGCCGCCGCGATCGTCGCCTTCCAAGCGGCCGAGAGACCGACGAGCCCTGCGACTCCGGCGGCCGACGCAGCCACACCGATCCCCAATTCGGCCCCGCGCGCGATCACGACGTCGCGCACGGCGGCCAGCCCGACGGGAACGGCCGGCAGCAACGCCAGCGCGGGTACGGCCTTCAAGAGCTGCCTCATGCGCTCGAGCGCGCGAGAGAGAAGCGAGCGCACCGTCCCCGGCGGCTCTCCGCGCACGTCGGCGATCTCCGCGGGGGACAGTCCGTACCGCCAGCGCAGAAGCGCGACGCTGCGATACGGCTCGTCGAGCGAATCGATGGCACCGCGAATCTGCCGGGCTTCCTCGTCGTGCTCCACGTCGATCGCCACGTCGTCGCCTTCCTCCGACGCATGGGCCGCCGCCACACGGATCGGATCGGGTACGCGCGTCTTCGCGTGACGCGACCGCCGGACCATGATCTGGAGGATGCCCACGAGCCACGGCATGACCGCGCGTTCGGAGTCGTAGCGTTCGAGGCTCTCGAGTGCCGCGAGATACGTCTCCTGAACGCAGTCTTCGGCGATCGACGCGTCCGACGTCAACGAGAGCGCCATGCGGAACAGCACGGGGGCGGTGCCGTCGAAGAGGGCGCCGAGCGCCTCGGGGTCGCCGGTCGTTCGATAGCGCGCGAGCAGCGCCTCGGGACGCGGCGGCGGGAGAGACTGGGTGGAGGGTCGAGGGGAGGCGGGGATGTTCATGGCACGAAGGTTTCGCGCGAGACGGCTCCCGCGTTGCGTCGCGAGCCCATTCTGCCCCCGACCGGCTTGCGAACGGCGGACGGGACCCGAGTCCGAGGGTCACCGATCACACGGGAGTGGGAGTCCGCTCCTCGGGCGGCTTCGTCCGTCGGAAGGCGGTCCAGAGCAGCGCGTCGTAGGTGACTTTCATCGCCGCGCAGGCGACGAGCGGAAGCCAGAACGAGCCGGTCGAAAGGAAGCGTCCCGCGACCTCGGCAGCGGCCGCCCAGGCCAGCATGCGGACGAGGTTCGTGATCGCGTTGACGCGGGTTCGCTCGTGATCGGCCACGATGCCGTTCACGTACGACTGCCGCGTCGGCACGTCCATCTCGACGAGGCCCTCGCGCAGGAGGAAGAGCACGATCGCCACCGGCAGCGAGGTCGACAATGCGACGGTAACGAGCAGGAAGCTCGAGGGGGTGTGGGTGAAGACCATCGTGTTCACGAGCCCGATGCGCTTGGACAGCCACGCCGCACCGAGGTGCGAGAAGGCGTTCAGCACGCGCGATCCCGCGAAGAGCCAGCCGATCGCGGCTTCGGAGAGCTCGAATCTCTCGTGGAAGAAGATGGTCAGGAACGTCGCCGCAAGAAAGCCGCCGCCGAACGAATCGAGCGCGAACAGCGAGGAGATCTTCCAGAGCCGCGATCGGGTGAGCGGCGAGAGCGGCAAAGGACGCGGCCCGACCGCCGGGTCGGAGGCGGGCGAGAGCCGTGCGTAGCAAAAGAGAGCGGCCGCCGAAAGGATGGCGGCCAGCACGACCCCCGCCCGACCGACCGTTCCCGCCGGGATGAGATCCCAGGAGGGCATCACCTGCAGGAGCGCCACGGCCGCCGAACCGAGCGCCGCGCCACCGTCCTGACAGACGTTGTAGATCGCGTACGCGCGCGTTCGGGTGGCGGGCGTCGTCGTCGTCGCGAGCAGCGCCTGTTCGAGCGTCAGGTGCGCCCCGCGATCCCGTCCGGCCCCGTTGACCAGGCCGAAAAACGCCGCGACGACCGCGGTCGCGGGCCACGGTTGAAACGCAATGAACGCGAGCGACGTGGCGCTCATCACCGCGAGGATCTGGAGCATCCGGCGACGTCCGACGCGGTCGCCGAAGAACCCCGCCACCGCCGTCGCTGCCGCGATCCCGACCAACCCGGCCGAGACGACGTGCCCGATGTGCTCCGGGTCGAACTGCGACGCCTTCAGGTGGAACGCGAGCAGCACGCCGAGCACGCCCAGCGTGAAGGCGCGGAGAAACGCGGCGATGTAGAGAAGACGGGCGTCACGCATGTCGGGCGGGGGGCGCGGATCGTACAGTCACGATGTGCTCCGACCCACGGCATCGACGGACGTCCCCGCGCTCGCACCGGAGGTGCCGTTTCGAGACGCACTGCGCTTCTGGTGGAAGCTCGGCTGGATCTCCTTCGGCGGGCCCGCCGGACAGATCGCGACGATGCACGAGGAACTCGTCGAGAAGCGACGCTGGATCTCGAACCGGAGATTCCTCCACGCGCTCGACTACTGCATGGTGCTGCCCGGACCCGAGGCGCAGCAACTCGCGACCTACATCGGCTGGCTCCTTCACGGCACGAAGGGCGGGCTCGCCGCGGGCGTGCTGTTCGTCGCACCGGCGGCGGTGCTCTTGACCGTGCTCTCGGCGGTCTACGTGAGTTTCGGTCACGTGCCGGCGATCGACGGCGTGCTGAAGGGTTTTCGCCCCGCGGTCGTCGCCGTGATCCTCGCGGCCGTTCTGCGGATCGGAAAGCGGTCCATCTACTCCCGGTTCGCGCTCGCGATGGCGGCCGGCGCGTTCGCCGCGTT